>NZ_JBFULB010000285.1:0-4942 GCF_056400545.1 Stenotrophomonas sp. P5_A8
GTTGAAGGCCAGCGTGGCCGAACGACCCGGCGCGATGGCAGCGTAGTGCGAAGCGTACGCCTTGGTGAAGTAGGTTTTGTTGGTCAGGTTCTGCACGTTCAACTGCAGGCTGTAGCGCTCGCTGAAGGCGTAGCCCACCATCGCATCCCAGCGGATGTAGGACGGCACCCACTTGGTGTTGTTGACGTTGCCGTAGACCTTGTCCACGTAGTTCGCGCCGGCGCCCAGGCTGAGGCCTTCGACGAACGACGGCGCCCAGGTGGTCCACAGGCTGGCGCTGTGTTTGGCGGTGTTGGGGAACTGGTTGCCGTTGAACGGCGAGGGCACGTACACCCCGTTGACCAGGGCAAAGCCGTTGTCCTCGACTACCGCGTCCAGGTAGGTATAGCCACCAAACACCTGCCAGCCCTGCACGATCGTGCCGCTGAAGCCGATCTCGGCGCCCTTGACCTTCTTGCTGCCCGCGTTCTGGGTGGTGCCCGCATCGCTGGTGACGCGCGCGTTGGTCATCTCGGTTTCGAAGATCGCACCGGTCAGCGACAGGCGCGCATCGAACAGGTCCCACTTGGTGCCCAGTTCGATGTTGCGGCTGCGCTGCGGCTTGAGATCCTGGATGGTGGCGCTGATGCCATCGGCGCCATCACCGCCGTCGGTGCCCACCGGGGTGGAGGAGGTGCCCCAGGACAGGTAGATGCTGCCGTTTTCCACCGGCTTGAAGACCAGCCCGGCCTGGCCGTTCCAGAACGAGGTGTCGTTGCGCAGGTGCTGCAGGTTGGCTGCGGCCGTCGGGTTGAACTGGTGGGTGCTGTAGTCGTCGAAGCGCGCGCCCAGGTTGAGCATCCACTGCTCGCTGAAGCTGATGGTGTCGAACACGTACGCCGACTTCGTGCGCGTGGTCTGGCGCACGTCATTGGCGGGGTTGCTGCGGGTCACGGTGTGCAGCGACGCCCACGGATCGTTCGGGTTCGGGTTGGTCAGGTCGGTGCAGTTGTAGCCGGTGGCCGCGCCGGTCGTCGGGCAGCTCTGGTTGCCGGTGATCGGGTTGTTGGTGCCGCCGGTGGTCTGTCCGTTCGGGCGACGCACCTCGCCGATCAGGTAGTTGCCGCGCACGGTCTTCTCGCTGCTGTATTCCACGCCGGCGTTGAAGCTGTGGCGCAGCGGGCCGGTCTCGATCTCGCCGGTCACGCTGGTCTGGTTGATGAAGCTGTCGGTCTGCGTGGCGCGCGAGTTGGTGCGGCGCCAGACCGTGCCGTACAGGTTCGGATTGCCCTTGCTGTCGTCCGGCTGGGTCCACAGGTAATCGTTGCGGGTATCACCGTAGCGGGTGATGTTGCGCAGCACGATGCCACCGAAATCATGCGACAGGTTCAAGGTGGTGATGTCGGCGCGGGTCTTCTGGAAGTCACGGTCGACCAGGCCGTAGAACGCGTCGCGGTTGGTCACGATCGGGCTGCCGTCGCCGTTGAGCGCCAGGTTGGCGCCGCTGGTGAACGGGTTGCTGTACGGGAAGCCGCCGGCGTCGGGCAGGTCGTCGGTTTCCATGTGGTAGTGGCTGATCACCCCCTGGGTCGGACCGTTGAGCCCGAACGCCAGCGACGGCGCGATGCCCCAGCGGCTGCTGTTGACTTCATCACGGCCGGCCACGTCGGCCTCGTGCTTCATGAGGTTCACGCGCGCGGCGATGCCGTCGCCGATGACCTGATTGGCGTCCAGCGTGCCGCGGTAGTAGTTGTCGGTACCGGCGGCCAGCGAGCCCTGCACGAAGTTGTCCAGCTTCGGGGTCTTGCTGACCAGGCTGATGGTGCCGCCGGCCGAACCGCGACCGGAGTAGGCCGAGCTGGGGCCCTTGACCACGTCGATCTGCTCGATCGCGAACACCTCGCGGGTCTGGCTGCCGGCATCGCGCAGGCCGTCCACGTAGATGYCCGAGGCCGAATCGAAGCCGCGGATGAAGGGACGGTCGCCGGTCGGGTTGCCGCCTTCGCCGGCACCGAAGGTAATGCCCGGCACGGTGCGCAGCGCGTCCAGCAGCGTGGTGGCCGCGGTCTGCTCGATCACCTGCTGGGAGATCACGCTGACCGACTTGGGCGTATCCAGCAGCGGCGCGGTGAACTTGGACGACTGCGCGCGCACGCGCTCGCCGTGCACGTCCACGCCGTCCAGTTCGGTCGCGCGCTGCGGCTCGGCGGCGGTGTCGGTGTCGGCATGGGCGATGGCGGGGGCGGCAATGGCCAGCAGCAGGGCGGACGACAACGGGGTCGGGCGAACGGTCATGGGAGGTCCTGGACGTACGGGCAAGGGCGGACCGGCAGGCGGTCACGGCGGCGAGCGGGTGGGAAGGTCGGGAAAGCGAACAAACGAACAGGCAGGGCCGCTGGCTGCGCAGGCGCAGACAGGGCGGGGCCGTCACGCGGGGCGTGCGGCGGGGATCAGGCGGTGGGAGGGGCGTGGCCCGGGTTGAGGCGCAGCGAAGGCTCCATCCGCTGCCAGCGCAGTGCATCGGCAGGCCATAGCGGAATCGCTGCTACCCACGCGTTGCGGCGCAGCGGGAACAGTGCGGCAGCGCTCCCGGGCTCGGTATCGGCACTCGCGTCGCTTTTGGCGCTGTTTTCGCTGGCCGGCGCATCAGGGCAGGGCAGCGAAGGCGCTTTCTGGCCGGTGTCGGTGGCCATCGCGGCGGCTTCAACCTGCTGCGCAAGCGGCCCAGGACCGTCCTGCACGCCGCGGGTGGCGCCCGTATTCAGCCAACCGGCGGCCAGCAGCACCACGCAGAACGCGGCCCACAGGGCGACAACATCGATGGCGGAACGGGTGAGAGACACGGGCGACCAGGCAGGCGCGGCCAGGCGGCCGCGGTGCACATGGTAATGCTAGCAATTCGCATTTTCAAAACGCCGGGCGTTCAGTCGCGGTCGTCGCGGGTCCAGACCCCGTCGTGTTCGCGCTTGACCGGGAACTTGGCCACCGGAGAGTAGGCCGGGGCGCACAGGGCGCGGCCGTCGCGGATATCGAAACGCGCTCCGTGCAGCACGCACTCGATGCTGGCCTCGGCGGTGTCGAACGTGCCCGAGGACAGCTCGAACTCATCGTGGGTGCACTGGTCTTCGAGCGCGTAGAGCTCGCCGTCCAGGTTGAACACCACGATCGGGGTGCCGGTGACCTCGTCGAAGGTGCTCTTCATTTCCCCGGCCAGCAGCTCGGCGCTGGCGCAGACGAAGGTCCAGGTCTCGCTCACGCCTGGACCGCCAGCGGCTTTTCCAGGATCTCGAAGCGCAGGTCGTCGCGCTTGGGCGTGCCGAAGCGCGCGTCGCCGTACGGGAACGGCTTCTTGATCCCGGTGCGCACGTAGCCGCGGCGCTCGTAGAAGGCGATCAGTTCCTCGCGCACGTCGATCACCGTCATCTGCATCACCGGCACGCCCCATTCGCGCGCGGCGTGGGCCTCGGCCGCATCGATCATCACCTTGCCGATGCCGCCGCCCTGCTGGGCCGGATCGACCGAGAACATGCCGAAGTACCCCTTGCCGCGGTCGTCGGCCACGTGCGCGCAGGCCAGCAGCTGGCCATCGCGCTCGGCCAACAGGATGGTGGAACGCGGGCGCGCCAGATCGGCCTGCAGGCTTTCGGCATCGATGCGCGCCCCATCCAGCAGGTCGGCTTCGGTGGTCCAGCCGGCACGGCTGGCGTCGCCGCGATAGGCCGAGGTGACCAGGGCAATCAGGGCGGGGATGTCGGCAGCGGTGGCCGATCGGAAGGTCAGGGTGCTCATGGGCACATTCTAGGCGGGGTGGGCGGTGGCGGGGAGGGGGCAGGGGAGGCAGGGCGAGGCAGGAGGAGGCGACGGGCGGTTGGCTGGCCGCTATCGGGGGACCGGTGATCGGCAATCGCGGAGCGGCACTCGGCGGAACGGCAAGCGGCGGAACGGCAAGCGGCGGAACGGCAAGCGGCGGAACGGCAAGCGGCGGAACGGCGGATCGTCGAATCGCCGGATCGCCGGATCGCCGGATCGCCGGATCGCCGGATCGTAGGATCGTCGAATCGTAGGATTGGTAGTGCCGAGCCATGCTCGGCAACCCGCAATGCGGCGTCGCGATCCGCTGGCGGTGAGCGACGCAGCGAAACGACAACGCTGTTTATGTCTCCTGTCCGTCTGCAATTGCCAGCACAGCTCTGAGACGGGCCGGATTTGACCGGTCTGATCCGACTGGAGAATGCCAGCGATGCGATACATGCCGATCTCGATGACCACCTTCACGATGTGTTTTGTCTTGAACTGGCCCGTCGCGACACGGGGTTTATCTTGGCATCGCGCCGAGACTGGATGACGACGTCGTAA
Source organism: Stenotrophomonas sp. P5_A8 (assembly GCF_056400545.1). NCBI lineage: Bacteria > Pseudomonadati > Pseudomonadota > Gammaproteobacteria > Lysobacterales > Lysobacteraceae > Stenotrophomonas > Stenotrophomonas sp. P5_A8. Next base: position 4,336 of record NZ_JBFULB010000285.1, read on the forward strand.
AGCGACTTGTTTGCTAACCGTCATGGAGTGATTTGACCGACAAGTCGTCCGCAGCAAACGCATCCATTGAAATGATGTTGGATGTAAACGTTTGCATGCGACAGCGTGAATCGCCACGCGCAGAATCATCGAAACACTGCGTTGGTTACCTATCGGAATGCAGCCTAGGATGACCTGCGTCTCCTGCGATTGCGTCGCAATGTTCGCAACAGTGCGATGCATGACAGGGTCCGCGCCGTTGCCGTGGTGACAGCCGAGCAGCGCGTCTTCCTCCCCCAATCTTCGCTGGTGCTTTCCATGAAACAGTTTCTGATGCTGTGCGTACTGCCGTGCGCGGTGTTTTTTCTGCTGGCCGCATGTCGAGGGTCGACGACGTCCAGCGGGACCTATCTTTCTCCGGAACAGACCGCGCAGGTTCTGGCCAAAGCCCAGGGTGGCGACCTCCACGCCATCAAGCGGCTGATCTCGCACTACGAAGCCAGCGGCGACGTGGACGGGCTGGCAGGTCCGTGGCGGGTGCGGGCGCGGAAACTGGGGGATCCGTCGGAGTTGTACCACCACGCCGCGTGGTGCTTCGCCGCGTCACGGGAAGAGMAGGACCCGAAGG
>NZ_JBFULB010000286.1:0-4926 GCF_056400545.1 Stenotrophomonas sp. P5_A8
GGCAAGGAGCGTGGCCAATGAACGGTCGGCCGACGGTGCAAACCTCCCGCCTGCGCGCGGGCCATATACGAAGATTTCGCGGTACGGGCGCGGCTTGGGCAGGTCCGGCACCAGCGCCGAATCGAACTTGAAGCTGATGACGTGGCCCGGACGGCCTTCCGCATCGGTCTGGTAGTAGCTGGTACGCAGGGTCGCGTCGATCACGCCCATGAAGCTGCGCAGGATGCGGTCTTCATCCAGGCTGGACACGCGGTMCATCAGCTTCAGCAGCGCGTCGCGCGCGGCATCCATCTGCACGGTGCGGTCGCCCTTGCGCGCATCGACCACGGTCTTGAGCACCTTCAGCGTAGCCTCGTCACCGCCGGCAAGCACGGTCAGGTGCGCGCGCAGCTCGGCCTGGCCCTCGGCGATGGCGTCCTTGCTCTCGTGGCCGGTGGCCGGATCGAAGCGGGCTTCGAACAGTTCCACCAGCAGGCGCGCCAGCAGCGGGTAGCGGGTGAAGGTGCCTTCCACATAGGCCTGCGAGAACGGCACGCCGGTCTGCAGCAGGTACTTGCAGTAGCCACGCAGCATCGCCACCTGGCGCCAATGCAGGCCAGCGGCCAGCACCAGACGGTTGAACCCGTCGTTCTCGGCATCGCCGTGCCACACGCGGGCGAAGGTTTCACCGAAGGCGGCATCCACGCTCGGGGCGTCGATCGCACCGGCCACCGATTCCACTTCGAAGTCCTGCACGTAGACCGGGGCGTTGTCGACCGTCAGGCGGTACGGACGCTCGGCGATCACGCGCAGGCCCATGTTTTCCATCATCGGCAGCGCGTCCGACAGCGGAATATCGTCCAGCTGGCGATACAGCTTCAGGCGCAGGCCTTCGCCGCCTTCGCGTTGCACGGCCTGCAGGCTCAGGCGCAGGTCGTCCGGGCCGGTCAGCGCGTCGAGCTGGCTGACGTCGTTGGCGGCGATCTCGGTGCTGGAGTCTTCGATGTAGCCGGCCGGCAGTGCCTTGCCGATGCGGGCGGCAATGCGCAGACCTTCGCTTTCACCGTGGCGGGCCACCAGTGCTTCACGCAGGTCGTCCTGCCAGTTGCGCAGGACCTGGGCCAGCTTCTGCTCCAGCTCGCTGGTGTCCACTTCCAGGGTCTGGCCAGCCTTCGGGCGCACGATCAGGTGCACCTGGGCCAGCGGCGATTCGCCGAGGACCACCGAGCTGTCCACGTACTCGCCCTGCAGGGCGTCCTTGAGCATGGCTTCGATGCGCAGGCGCACATCGGTGTTGAAGCGTTCGCGCGGCAGGTAGACCAGCGCGGAGATGAAGCGGCTGTATTTGTCGCGGCGCAGGAACAGGCGGCTGCGCACGCGCTCCTGCAGACCCAGCACGCCCATCGCGGTGCGGAACAGCTCGTCTTCACTGGACTGGAACAGCTCTTCGCGCGGCAGCGTTTCCAGGATGTGGCGAAGGGCCTTGCCGCTGTGGCTGCTCGGGGCCAGGCCCGACTGGCTCATCACGTATTCGTGGCGCTGGCGCACCAGCGGGATTTCCCACGGGCGGCGGTTGTAGGCGCTGGAGGTGAACAGGCCCAGGAAGCGCTGCTCGCCGATGATCTTGCCCTTGGCGTCGAATTCCAGCACGCCGATGTAATCCATGTAACCGGCGCGATGCACGCGCGAACGGGCATTGGTCTTGGTCAGGATCAGCGCATCCTTCAACCCGGTGGTGGCGTTGAGGCCCTGCGCGGCCAGCGTCTTGACCGGACGGGCGGCGGAGGTGTCCTTGCCGCGCATCAGGCCCAGGCCGGTCGCATTGAGCGGGGCCAGCACGTCTTCCTTGCCCTGCTTCTCCACGCGGTACTCGCGATAGCCGAAGAAGGTGAAGTGGTTGTCGGCAGCCCAGCGCAGGAACTCCTGTGCCTCGGCGCGCGAGGCGGCGTCGATCGGCAACTGGCGGGTGCCCAGGTCGTCGGCCAGGCTCTTGGCCTTGCTGCGCATGGCATCCCAATCGCCGACGATGGCACGCACCTCATCGAGCGCCTTGGTGATCGCCTGCTCGACGTCGGCCATGGCGTCGGCCGGCTGGCGGTCGATCTCCAGCAACATCACCGATTCGGGGTTGCCCTCGCCCACGCCGGCCAGCTTGCCGGCCTTGTCACGGCCGAAGCGGATCACCGGGTGGCCCAGGACATGCACGCCGATGCCATGCTCGGCCAGCGACATGGTGACCGTGTCGACCAGGAACGGCATGTCGTCATTGACGATCTGCAGCACGGTATGCGGCGATTCCCACCCATTGCCCTTCAGGCTCGGGTTGAACACGCGCACGTTGGCCTTGCCAGGCTTGCGGGCACGCGCGAACTCCAGCGTGTCGGCGGCAAGCGCAGCCCACTCTTCGGCGGTGTGGTGCGGGAACTCGTCCGCCTCCATGCGCTTGTAGAAGTCGGCGGCGAACGCCACTGCCTCGGCCTGCCCGGCGGACGGGTAGCGCTTGCGCAAGGCCGTGTACACCGGCTCCAGCGAGAAGCCCACTGGCGAAACAGTCTGCGTATCGGCTGGTTTGGATTTGTTTTTCACGGTCTTGGCTGCTGGTTTTTGCGGTTTCATGGCAGAGCGGTGCGTGTTGCTCAGTTGGGAAAATGAAATTGTAGGCCTACCGCACAAAAATACCTTGCTGCAGGACGGAATAAGGCAATTCGGGTTGGGTGGCGTTTACGTCACGCGCATCGGCATGCTCGTCAATTCGTACGAGTACGGATAGCAGCCTGAGAGTTCTACGCAACGCAGCATCGGCCGAATCTGTGGCAACTTGACGATGGGTATCAAAAGCGGTCAAAACACAAGACTTCTCCAATTCTGAACTGGACGGTATAGTCCACCGCGTGAATCCCCCCCACCCCGCCGCCAGTTGCCTGGATGCGCGCGACCAGCGCGTGTTCGATGCTGTGCGTGACCTGTTCGCCACCCAGGGCATGCAGATCAGCATGGAGGCGGTGGCGCAGCAGGCCGGGTGTTCCAAGCAGACGCTCTACAGCCGCTATGGCAGCAAGCAGGAACTGTTGCGCCGGGTGATGCAGCGGCACGTCAGCCGGGCCACCGCCGGGCTGCACAGCCTGGACGAGGGCGACCTGCGCGGCAGCCTGCTGCAGTTCGCCACCGACTACCTCGAACACTGCAACCAGCCCCACGTGGCCCAGGCCCGGCGCCTGATCGCAGCCGACTCCGGCCAGTTCCCCCAGGAAGCCCGCGCCCTTTACCGCGACGGCGCCGGGGCGTTGATCCTTCACGTCGCTGAATGGCTTGAGAGCCGCATGGCCCTGGGCCAGCTCGGGCATGACGACCCGCACTTCATGGCCGAACTGCTATTGAGCATGATCGCCGGCTTGGATTTCGAGAAACAGCGCTTCCATACCCCCCACCGGGAGGACGCCGCCATGCGCCACCGCTGGGCAGAATTCTCCGTTGACAGCTTCCTGCGCGCGTTCGCCACGCCGGAATCCGCCGCGGCTCCGCATTCAAACCAACACCGGAGTTTTTCCTGATGATCGCCCCACTCCGCACCCTTGCCCTGACGTGCGCAGTTGCTGTTGCACTGACCGCCTGCAAGAAGCCAGAGCAGCAGACGCCCCCGCCGCCGGAAGTGGGCGTTATCGAAGCCAAGCCGCAGACCCTGCCGCTGCAGCGTGAGCTGGTCGGCCGTCTGTCGCCGTTCCGCAGCGCCGACGTGCGCGCCCGCGTGCCGGGCGTGCTGCTCAAGCGCGTCTATCAGGAAGGTGCCGACGTCAAGCAGGGCCAGGTCCTGTTCCTGATCGACCCGGCGCCACTGCAGGCCTCGTTGAACGCCTCCCAGGCCGAGCTGGCCTCGGCCCAGGCCAGCTATGCCAACGCCAAGGCCGCCGCCAAYCGCGCCCGATCGCTGGCCCCGCAGCAGTACGTATCCAAGTCTGACCTGGACGCCGCCGAGGCCACCGAACGCACCGCCTCAGCGGCCGTGCAGCAGGCCCAGGCCGCCCTGACCAGCGCGAAGATCAACCTCGGCTACGCCGAAGTCACCGCGCCGATCAGCGGCCGCGCCGGCAAGCAGCAGGTCACCGAAGGCGCGCTGGTTGGCCAGGGCGATGTGACCCTGCTCACCACCGTGGACCAGCTCGATCCGCTGTACGTGAACTTCTCGATGAGCGTGGACGAGCTGACCCAGATGCGCGCGGCGCAGGCCAAGGGCCAGGTGGCGCTGAGCGGTGACGGCAAGTCGACCGTGCAGGTCAAGCTGTCCGACGGCACCGTCTACGACCAGCCGGGTACGCTGGACTTCTCCTCGACCACGGTCGACCCGGCCACCGGCGCGGTGTCGCTGCGCGCGGTGCTGCCCAATCCGCAGCAGATCCTGCTGCCGGGTGCCTTCGTCAGCTTCCAGGCGACCCTGGGCGAGCGCAACAACGCTTACCTGGTCCCGCTGCAGGCACTGCAGCGCGACACCACCGGCGGCTACGTGCTGGTGGTCGGCAAGGATGGCAAGGTCGCCCGCAAGAACGTCAAGAGCGAAGGCCAGCAGGGCAGCAGCTGGCTGGTCAGCGGTGGCCTTGAACCGGGCGACCAGGTGATCGTGGCCGGTGTGCAGAAGGTCAAGGAAGGCGCGCCGGCCAAGGCGGCCCCGTGGAACCCCAACGCCGCCAACGCCAATGGCCAGGCCCCGGCAGGTGCTGCGCCGGCAGGGGCCGCTCCGGCGGCTGCCGCCAAGCCTGACGCCGCCGCCCCAGCCGACGCCGCTGCCGAAACGTCCGGCGCCGCTCCGGCTGCCGAACCGAACAAGCAATAACGGGAATCATCCGTCATGCCTAAATTTTTCATTGAACACCCGGTCTTCGCCTGGGTGGTCGCGATCCTGATCTCGCTTGCGGGCGTGATCTCGATCCTTGGCCTGGGCGTGGAGTCCTATCC
>NZ_JBFULB010000287.1:0-4919 GCF_056400545.1 Stenotrophomonas sp. P5_A8
GTACCCGTCCACGCTGCTGTTCGGCGAGGACGTGGCGCAGAAGGGCGGGGTGTATACGGTCAGCAAGGGCCTGCTCAAGGCATTCGGTCCGCGCCGGGTGTTCAACACGCTGCTGGACGAAACCATGATCCTGGGCATGGCCCAGGGCCTGGCCAACCTGGGCATGCTGCCGATCCCGGAGATCCAGTACCTGGCCTACCTGCACAACGCGGCCGACCAACTGCGTGGCGAGGCCTGTTCGCTGCAGTTCTTCTCCAACGACCAGTACCGCAACCCGATGCTGGTGCGCATTGCCGGGCTGGGCTACCAGAAGGGCTTCGGGGGCCACTTCCACAACGACAATTCCATTGCCGCGCTGCGCGATATCCCCGGGTTGGTGGTCGGGTGCCCGTCGCGGGGCGACGACGCGGCGATGATGCTGCGCACGCTGGCTGCACTGGCCCGGGTCGATGGACGGGTGTCGGTGTTCCTGGAGCCGATCGCGCTGTACATGACCAAGGATCTGCACGACCCGGGCGACGGCCAGTGGCTGTTCGCCTACCCATCGCCGGAGCAGACGATGTTGCCGGGGGAGGGGCGGGTATATGCGCCGGAGGCCAGCGACCTGGTGGTCTTCACCTATGGCAACGGCGTACCGATGAGCCTGCGCGCGGCGCGCACCATCCAGGCCGAGCTGGGCTGGCAGGTGCGGGTGGTGGACCTGCGCTGGCTGGTGCCGCTCAATGCCGGTTTCATCGCCGAACAGGCGGCCGACGCCCAGCGTGTGCTGGTGGTCGATGAGGGCCGGCACAGCGCCGGGGTGGGCGAGGGCGTCATCACCGCGTTGGTCGAAGCAGGCCTGGGCCACCTGCCGTTGCAGCGGGTCAGCGGTGCCGATACCTATACGCCGCTGGCGGGGGCAGCAATGTGCGTGCTTCCAAGCGACAATGCGCTGGTAAGCGCCGCCCGGGTACTGGCGCAGGATCTCTGACGCATGTGTGGATTGGCAGGAATGCTGCTGCCGGCTCCGGTAGCGGAGCAGGCAGCACTGGAAGAGCTGGCGCGACGCATGGGCGACGCGCTGATCCATCGTGGCCCGGACGACAGCGGGGTGTGGGCCGATGCCGGGCGCGGCATCGCGCTGGCGCATCGGCGGCTGAGCATCCTGGACCTGTCGCCGCTGGGCCACCAGCCGATGGCGTCCGACGACGGGCGCTACGTGCTTGCCTACAACGGCGAGGTCTACAACTTCGCCACGCTGCGTGCCGAGCTGGAGGCCTTGGGGCACCACTTCCGCGGGCACTCCGACACCGAGGTGCTGCTGGCCGCGTTCGTGGCGTGGGGGCTGGATGAAACCCTGCAGCGTGCGAACGGCATGTTCGCCATCGCGCTCTGGGACCACGCCGAGCAGTGTCTTTGGCTGGCCCGCGACCGGGTCGGCAAGAAGCCGCTGTATTACGGCTGGGCCGGCGATGCGCTGGTGTTCGGATCGGAGTTGAAGGCGCTGTGGCAGCACCCGGCCTTCGACAACGACGTCGACCGCGACGCGCTGACCCTGCTGCTGCGGCTGGACTACATTCCCGCCCCGCACTGCATCCATGCGCGCTGCTTCAAGCTGATGCCGGGGCGGGTGCTGCGCCTGGACGCGGCCACCGTTGCCGCCGGTGCCGCCGCACACCGGCCGGACCAGCAGCAGGTGCCGTTCTGGAATGCGCGCGAGCGCATGCAGCAGGCGCTGGCGTTGCCGTTCATCGGCAGCGACGACGATGCCGAGGCGCAGCTGGACGGCCTGCTGCGTGACGCGGTGGGGCTGCGGATGGTGGCCGACGTGCCGGTCGGCGTATTCCTCTCCGGCGGCACCGATTCATCGGTGGTGGCCGCGCTGATGCAGTCGCAGTCGTCCACGCCGATCCACAGTTTCAGCATCGGGTTCCAGGATTCGGATCACGACGAGGCGCCGCTGGCCAAGGCGCTGGCGCAACACCTGGGCACCGATCACACCGAGCTGTATGTCAGCGGCGCCGACGCGCTGGCGGTGGTGCCACAGTTGCCCGCGATGTTCGACGAGCCCTTTGCCGATGCCTCGCAGGTGCCCACCGCGCTGGTGGCCAGGCTGGCGCGCGGGTCGGTCACCGTGGCGCTGTCGGGCGACGGCGGCGATGAGCTGTTCTTCGGCTACAGCCGCTACCAGCGTGCGCTGCGCAACTGGGCGATGCTCGGCAAAGTGCCGGCACCGCTGCGGCGCTGGATGGCGGCCCATTCGCAGACCCAGGGTGAGGCCTCGCGCACCGGCGGCCTGGCCGCGCTGCTGGCCGAGACTGGCGCGCGCGGCATCGGCGATGTGTACCGCAACCGCATCTCGCGCTGGCGCGACCCGGTCGCGGCGGTGAAGGGGGCCACCGGGGCCGGCAGCTTCTACGACCTGGCCGACCCGCTGCACGGCGCCGGCTCGCCGGCCGACGCGATGATGCTGGCCGACTTCAACACCTATCTCCCCGATGACCTGCTGTGCAAGGTCGACCGCACCAGCATGGCGGTCAGCCTGGAGGCGCGCGCGCCGTTGCTGGACTGGCGGGTGGCCGAGTTCGCCTGGTCGCTGCCGCTGTCGATGAAGCACCGAGACGGGGTCAGCAAATACCTGCTTAAGCGCGTGCTGGGCCGTTATGTGCCGCAGGACATGGTGCACCGCCCCAAGCGCGGCTTCGGGGCGCCGGTCAGCGCGTGGCTCAAGGGCGACCTGCGCGGCTGGGCCGACGAACTGCTCGATCCGGCGCGGCTGGCCGCGGAGGGTGTGTTCAACGTGGAGGCGGTGGCGCCGCTGTGGCAGCAGTTCAAGCAGGGCGAGCGCAAATGGCACACGCACCTGTGGAACGTGCTGATGTTCCAGGCCTGGCAGGCGCACTGGCGCGAGGTGCGCGCGGGCGTCGAGCGCGGTTGAGAGTGCGCAGCCACCCATGGGGTGGCGCTACCGTGCGGGGTGCTGGAGGGCAGGGCCACGCCATTCGTGGCTGACGTGCCGATGATCTGTGGTGCAAAGGCAGCCACCCATGGGGTGGCGCTACCTTGCGGGGTGCTGGAGGGTAGAGCCACGCCATGCGTGGCTGACGTGCCGATGATGTGTGGTGGAAAGGCAGCCACCCATGGGGTGGCTCCACCCTGCGCGGTGTGGGCGCCTGGCCGGGCCCCCTTCACCGTCGCCGAAGGTGCGCCCGCCTAGGCTCGGGGTTTCCCCCAAACGGAGACATCCCCATGGCCGAAGTGAAGATCGCGGTACTGGTCGGCAGCCTGCGCAAGGGCTCGCACAACAAGGCGCTGGCCCATGCGCTGGAGAAACTGGCGGCCGGCAAAGCGCGTTTTGAGTACGTGGAGATCGGCGACCTGCCGCTCTACAACCAGGATTTCGACAAGGACTACCCCGCCCAGGGCGTGCGCCTGAAAAAGCAGATCCGTGACGCCGACGCGCTGCTGTTCATCACCCCCGAGTACAACCGCTCGATCCCCGGCGTGCTCAAGAACGCCATCGACCTGGGCTCGCGTCCCTACGGCGACAGCGCGTTCGCCGGCAAGCCGGCGGCGGTGGCCGGGGCCTCGATCGGGGTGATCGGCACCGCGCTGGCCCAGCAGCACCTGCGCAATGTGCTGGCCTACCTCGACGTGCCGGTGCTCGGCCAGCCGGAGGTGTTCCTGCACTTCAAGGATGGCCTGATCGACGAGGCGGGCAACATCGGCAACGAGGCCACGAAGACGTTCCTGCAGGGCTTCGTGGACAAGTTCCTGGCCTGGATCGCCACCCACGGCGGTCAGCATTGAGCCGGGCGCTTCTGCGATAATGGTGGCACGGCGGGCGCCGCAACGGCGCCTGTCGCACGAAATGCGACGGCTGCGGCCGATGCTGCCGGCAACTGCCGGTATACCCAGCTCATCCACCGCTTATCCACAGGGTTGTGCATGGCTGTGGCGGTCGCTCCGTGCCTACCATGCCCCATGCTCCGCACTGCAGGAAGTACGCCTCGATATGTCCGCCCGCTCTGGCTTCCGTTCCGACCGCAAAGACCGCGGTGACCGTTTCGACCGCGATGAATCGCGGATCGACCAGCTGCGCGTGCCCCCGCATTCGATCGAGGCCGAGCAGGCGGTGCTGGGCGGACTGATGCTCGCCCCGGAAAGCTACGACCGCATCAACGATCAGCTGACCGAGACAGATTTCTACCGTCGCGACCACCAGATGATCTACCGTGCGATCCGCGAGCTGTCCGAGCGCGATCGTCCGTTCGATGCGGTGACCTTGGGCGAGTGGTTCGAATCGCAGGGGCGGATGGAGCTGGTCGGCGATGGCGCCTACCTGATCGAACTGGCCAGCACCACGCCGTCGGCGGCCAACATTGCCGCCTACGCCGAGATCGTGCGCGACAAGGCGGTGCTGCGCCAGCTGATCCAGGTCGGCACCGACATCGTCAACGACGGCTTCCAGCCCGAAGGCCGCGAAAGCAGCGAGCTGCTGTCGGCGGCGGAAAAGTCGGTGTTCGCGATCGCCGAACAGGGCGCCCGCGGCCGCACCGATTTCGTGGCGATGCCCGGCGCGTTGAAGGACGCCTTCGAAGAGCTGCGCAACCGCTTCGAGAACGGCGGCAACATCACCGGCCTGCCGACCGGCTACGCGGATTTCGACGCGATGACCTCCGGCCTGCAGCCGACCGACCTGATCATCCTGGCTGCGCGTCCGGCGATGGGCAAGACCACCTTTGCCCTGAACATCGCCGAGTACGCGGCGATCAAGTCCAAGAAGGGCGTGGCGGTGTTTTCGATGGAAATGTCCGCCTCGCAGCTGGCGATGCGTCTGATTTCCTCCAACGGCCGCATCAACGCCCAGCGGCTGCGTACCGGCCAGCTGGAAGATGAGGACTGGAGCCGGGTCACCGGCGCCATCCGCATGCTGAAGG
>NZ_JBFULB010000288.1:0-4848 GCF_056400545.1 Stenotrophomonas sp. P5_A8
GCCTGGTCTTCGGCTTTGCGATGATCTGGCATATCTGGTGGCTGGCCATCGTCGGCCTGGTCGGCATGATCGGCACCTTCATCTGGCGCACCTTCGACAAGGACACGGATTACTACGTGCCGGCTGCCGAAGTGGAGCGCATCGAAAATGAGCACCGTCGCCACCTGGTGGCGCAGGGCCTGGTGAAATCGGAGCTGAAGGCATGAGCAGCACTATCCCCACCAACAGCATGAACCATGGGCACGCCGCGCACGCGGCGGCCCACGGCCATGACGAGCACGAGCACCACGACACCGGCGGCAACACCGTCTTCGGTTTCTGGGTGTACCTGATGAGCGACTGCCTCATCTTCGCCAGTCTGTTTGCCACTTACATCGTGTTGTCCGGCGGCACCAACGGCGGCCCCGGCCCGAAGGACCTGTTCGACCTGTCCTTCGTCGCCTGGGAAACCACGCTGCTGCTGGTCTCCTCGCTGACCTTCGGGCTGGGCATGATTGCCCTGCACAAGCACAAGGTCGGGCAGATGTACCTGTGGCTGGGGCTGACCTGGCTGCTGGGCTTCGGCTTCATGATCATGGAAGTGTGGGAGTTCAACCACCTCATCCATGAGGGCTACGGTCCGGACCACAGTGCGTTCCTGTCGGCGTTCTTCGCGCTGGTGGGTACCCACGGTCTGCACGTGAGCGCCGGCCTGCTGTGGCTGCTGATCATGTTCATCCAGATCAAGCAGAACGGCCTGACCCCGACCAACAAGACCCGCATGGCGTGCCTGAGCCTGTTCTGGCACTTCCTGGACCTGATCTGGATCGGCGTGTTCTCCGTCGTCTACCTGAAGGGAGCGCTGTAATGTCCGCACATGACAATCACGCACACGACCACGGTGCCGGCGGCGAGAGCCACGGCAGCGTCAAGTCCTACCTGACCGGCTTCGTGCTGGCGGCGGTGCTGACCATCATCCCGTTCTGGCTGGTGATGCACGGCAACCTGCCGACCTTCACCACCGGCGTCATCATCGTGATCGCCGCGGTGCTGCAGATCCTGGTGCACCTGGTGTTCTTCCTGCACCTGGACCGCTCTTCGGCGCAGCGCTGGAACGTGAGCGCGGCGGCCTTCACGGTCGTGGTGATCGGCATCATCGTGGCCGGTTCGCTGTGGGTCATGCACAACATGAACGTGCATATGATGCAGTAACGTCCTGGCGACATTGCCGGATGCAGAAAGGCCGCCCTCGGGCGGCYTTTTTGTTTGCGTCGATAGGGCGGGATCAACGGCTGCAGTTGCGCGCCTCCGCCGGTTTGGGCGAGCGCTGGCGCGCAACGAAGAAGCAGAGGCTGCGGTGTATTCGTGCCCTTGCTCGGCGCTGCGCCGCTGTTCCGCGGCCACCGACCAGCTGTCCGGGGCGGGGTGTGCGGGTTAGCGGGACCGTGTCCCGCTCACCCGCACGCGCCCGCCCCGTCCAGGGCGCCAAGGACACCGCCTATGCTTGTCTTGAACTGGCGGTCAAAGATCGAAGTCTTACGCCGCCTGCGCCAACCGCAAAAACTCCTCAGCCCCGACCGGCCGCCCCAGGTGGTAGCCCTGCAGCAGATCGCAGCCCATGTCGCTCAGATACTGCCGTTGCCCTGCGGTCTCCACGCCTTCGGCGACGATCCGCAACTGCAGTGAACGGCCCAGCGCGATGATCGACGACACGATCGCCGCGTCTTCGGCGTTGTCTTCCAGATCGTGCACGAACGCGCGGTCGATCTTCAGCTCGGTGGCCGGCATCCGCTTGAGATGCAGCAGGCTCGAATAGCCGGTGCCGAAGTCGTCGATGGAAATATTGACCCCCATCGCCGTCAGCCCATGCAGGATCAGCAGGCTTGCCTCCACGTCCTTCATCGCGGTGGTCTCGGTCACCTCCAGCGTCAGGTGGCGCGGATCGAGACCATGCTTGTCCAGCGTCTGCCTGACCGTGTCCAGCAGCGTGCTCGACGCGAACTGCAGCGGCGACAGGTTCACCGCCATCGACCACTCCGCATGCCCGGCATCGTGCCACTGGCGCAGCTGCGCGCACGCCCGGTCCAGCACCCAGTCACCGAGTGGCAGGATCAGCCCGCTGCGTTCGGCCACCGGAATGAACGTATCCGGGCCAAGCAGGCCCAATTCCGGGTGCTGCCAGCGCACCAGCGCCTCGGCACCGATCAGCGGCTGCCCGCTGGCCGGGAACTTGGGCTGGTAGTGCAGCACCAGCTCGTTGCGGCCGATTGCCCGGCGCAGCTCCTGCAGCAGCTTGAGCTGGCGGTTGGCGCTAACGTGCATCGACTCGGTGAAGAACGTATACCCGTTCCGGCCCGCATCCTTGGTGTGGTACATCGCCGCATCGGCGTGCGCCATCAGCTCGCGCTCGGTCGTGGCATCGGCCGGGTACAGCGCGATGCCCAGGCTGGCGGTCACCTGCAGCTCCAGCGTGTCGATGAGGAACGGCTCGCCCACGCTGGCGATGATCCGCTCGGCCACCACCGCCGCGTCTTCCGGATCGTCCACCTGGAAGACGATGACGAACTCATCGCCGCCCAGCCGCGCGAACGTGTCCTGGCCGCGCAACAGCTTGCTGACGCGCTCGCTCATCTGGATCAGCAGCTTGTCGCCGAGCTGGTGGCCGTAGGCGTCGTTGATCGCCTTGAAGCCGTCCAGGTCGCAGAACATCACCGCGAAGCTGAACTGCCGACGCTGCGCCTTCTCGATCGCCTGTTCGATGCGGTCCTGCAGCAGCATGCGGTTGGGCAGCTGGGTCAGTGGGTCGTGCAGCGCGGCCTGCAGCAGCTTTTCGTTGGCGTGTGCCAGCGAATCGGCGAGCAGGCCGGTGCGGGTGCGCATCTGCCGGTCGAAGACCGAGGACAGCAGCGCGATGCCCAGCGTCGCCAGGGTCGTGACGATGACCAGCACCGCCAACCACTTGGCGTCGATGCCGGCCCCATACGCGGCCCCGCAGATACTGCCGGCCGGGAAGCTGGCCGCCGCCATGCCGGTGTAGTGCATGCCTACGATCGCCAGCCCCATCACCAGCGAGGCCAGGCCGCGCAGCAGGAACGGGCGGCGCTGCTCCAGCCGCAGCCGGAAGGCGATCCACAGCGCCGCACCGGCCGCGCCGATGGCGATCAGCACCGACAGGGTGAACCAGAAGGGGTCATAGTCGATGCCCGGCTGCATGCGCAGCGCGGACATCCCCAGGTAGTGCATGGCCGCGATGCCCAGGCCCATCAGCACCGCGCCGGCGACCAGCCGCATCCAGGGCAGCGCCGGGCGCGAGACCAGCCACAGCGCATAGGCCGAGGCGCCGACCGACACCGCCAGCGAGAACAGGGTGATGCCCAGGTCGTAGCCCACCGGAATCGGCAGGTGGAAGGCGAGCATGCCGATGAAGTGCATCGACCAGATGCCCAGCCCCATCGCGCCCGCGCCACCGGCGAGCCACCAGCGGGCCACACGGCCCTGGGTGCTGGCCAGCCGGCCGGCCATGTCCAGCGCCGTGTACGAGGCGAGGATGGCAACCAGCAGCGAGAAGACGACAAGACTCTGGCTGTAGGTGCCGGTCATGGGAAAAGCCTGGACGAAGTAGGAAAGGGCAATGGCCCGCCGCAGTATCGGCACGGGCGCGGGGAACTTGAGCGCCGCTGGCAGCGCGTCTCGGTTGTTGCGACGCGGCTCGGCTATCCTGCCGGACAGTTGATGAAGTGGAAGTGGACATGGCCAAGCGACTTACCGCCTACGTGTGCAGCGAATGTGGCGCCGAATACAGCAAGTGGCAGGGCCAGTGCACCGAGTGCGGGGTCTGGAACGTGCTGACCGAGATCACGCTGGAAAGCGCGGCGGCGGCCAAGTCGCCGGCCTCGCGCCGTTCCGGCTGGGCCGGCAAGGTCGATGCGCCCAAGATCATGGCGCTCAAGGATGTACAGCAGACCGAACACCTGCGCGTGAGCACCGGCATCGGCGAGTTCGACCGCGTGCTGGGCGGCGGTCTGGTCGAGGGTGCGGTGATCCTGGTCGGCGGCGATCCGGGCATCGGCAAGTCGACGCTGCTGCTGCAGGCGGTGGCCAAGATGGCCGCTACCCTGCCGGTCCTGTACATCACCGGTGAGGAGTCGCTGTCGCAGGTGGCCGGTCGCGCGGTGCGGCTGGATCTGCCGCTGGACAACGTCAACGCGCTGGCCGAAACCCAGGTGGAGGCGATCCTGCAGCACGCCAGCGTGGCCCGGCCGAAGCTGATCGTGGCCGACTCGGTGCAGACGCTGTGGACCGAGTCGCTTACCGCCGCGCCCGGTTCGGTCAGCCAGGTGCGCGAGAGTGCCGCGCGGCTGGTGCGCTTTGCCAAGGAAACCGGCACCGCCGTGTTCCTGGTCGGCCACGTCACCAAGGAAGGCGGCATCGCCGGCCCGCGCGTGCTCGAACACATGGTGGATGCGGTGCTGTACTTCGAGGGCGAGAGCGGCAGCCGCTTCCGCCTGCTGCGTGCGTTCAAGAACCGTTTCGGCGCGGTCAACGAGCTGGGCGTGTTCGCGATGGGCGAAAAGGGCCTGAAGGAAGTCTCCAATCCCTCGGCGATCTTCCTCTCCGGGGGCAGCACCCAGCAGCCGGGCAGCTGCGTGATGGTCACCCGCGAAGGCACCCGCCCGCTGCTGGTGGAAGTGCAGGCGCTGGTGGACACCTCACCGCTGTCCAACCCGCGCCGCGTTGCGGTGGGCCTGGAGCAGAACCGGCTGGCGATGCTGCTGGCCGTGCTTCACCGGCATGGCGGTGTCCTGACCGGTGACCAGGACGTGTTCATCAACGTGGTCGGTGGCATCCGCGTGCAGGAAACCGCGGTGG
>NZ_JBFULB010000289.1:0-4843 GCF_056400545.1 Stenotrophomonas sp. P5_A8
GCATGTGGATGTCGCTGTACTTGGCCGGACGTTCCCACGCCTCACCACGCTGCTTGCGCTCCCAGAAGTCGTCCAGTTCGGTGACCTTGGGCAGTGCGCCGAAGTTGTAGAACGACGGCGGCGAAGAGGTTTCCCACTCCAGCGTGCGCGCATCCCACGGGTCGCCGGTCAGGTCTGCGGTCTTCTTGCGGTCGCGGATGGACACGGCGATCTGGATCACTTGGCACAGAATGCCGGCGCCAATGATGAACGCGCCGAACATGGCGATCACCAGCAGCGGCTGGTATTCCAGGTTCGGGTAGCTCTGCATGCGGCGGGTCATGCCCATGAAGCCCAGGATGTACAGCGGCATGAACGCCACGTAGAAGCCGATGAACCAGCACCAGAACGCGCGCTTGCCCCAGGTTTCGTTGAGGCGGAAGCCGAACATCTTCGGCCACCAGTAGCTGATGCCGGCAAACATGCCGAACACCACGCCGCCGATGATGACGTTATGGAAGTGGGCGATCAGGAACAGGCTGTTGTGCAGCACGAAGTCGATGGCCGGGATCGCCAGCATCACGCCGGTCATGCCGCCGATGGTGAAGGTGACCATGAAGCCGATCGTCCACAGCACCGGAGTGGTGAACTGCACGCGACCGCGGAACATCGTGAACAACCAGTTGAAGATCTTCACGCCGGTCGGGATCGAAATGATCATCGTCGTTATGCCGAAGAACGCATTGACGTTGGCACCCGAGCCCATGGTGAAGAAGTGGTGCAGCCACACGATGAACGACAACACGCCGATGCAGGCGGTGGCGTAGACCATGCCCTTGTAGCCGAACAGCGCCTTGCGCGAGAACGTGGCGATGACCTCGGAGAACACGCCGAAGGCCGGCAGCACCAGGATATAGACTTCCGGGTGACCCCAGATCCAGATCAGGTTGATGTACAGCATGGCGTTGCCGCCACCGTCATTGGTGAAGAAATGCGTGCCCAGGTAACGGTCCAGGGTCAGCAGCACCAGGGTGATGGTCAGCACCGGGAAGGCGGCGATGATCAGCACGTTGGTGACCAGCGCGGTCCAGGTGAAGATCGGCATGTGCATCAGCTTCATGCCGGGGGTGCGCATCTTCAGGATGGTAATGAAGAAGTTGATACCGCTCAGGGTGGTACCCAGGCCAGCGACCTGCAGGCCCCATATGTAGTAATCCACACCGACGCCTGGACTGTATTCCTTGCCAGACAACGGCGGGAAGGCCAGCCAGCCGGTCTGCGCGAATTCACCCACGCCCAGCGAGATCATCACAAGGCCCGCGCCCGCCACGAACAGCCAGAAGCTGAGCGAGTTGACGAACGGGAAGGCCACGTCGCGCGCGCCGATCTGCAACGGCACCACCACGTTCATCAGGCCGGTGATCAGCGGCATCGCCACGAAGAAGATCATGATCACGCCGTGGGCGGTGAAGACCTGGTCGTAGTGGTGCGGAGGCAGGAAGCCCTCTGCCCCGCCGGCGGCGAGCGCCTGCTGGGCACGCATCATGATCGCGTCGGCAAAGCCGCGCAGCAGCATGACGAAGGCGACGATGAGGTACATCGCGCCGATCTTCTTGTGGTCGACCGAGGTGAACCACTCTTTCCAGAGATAGCCCCACAGCTTGAACTTGGTGATCAGGGCCAGCACCAGCAGGCCACCGATGCCCGCGCCGATCAGCGTGGTGATGATGATCGGGTCATGCGGGATGTCGGCAAATGTCAATTTACCCAGCGGATTCATGCTCATTCTCCCGAGCCAGCGTGACCGGCGTGACCGGCGGCGGCGTGCTCGTCTGCAGTGCGGTCGGCGTGCTCATCGACGGCGCCCGCGGCATGCGCGTGCGTGTCATCGGCATGCACGTCGGCCGCGTGGCCGGCAGCATCGTGGCCTTCGGCGGTCATCGGCATGTCGTGGCCGGCGTGGCTTTCGCCCGCGGCACCGTCATGGCCCATCGCCTTGTGGTCGTGCTTCATGCCGTAGTGCTGGTTGTCACCCATGTGGCGGGCGATGACCCAGTCGAACAGGCCGGCTTCGGTGGTGCCGTAGTAGGTCACCGGATGCCAGTCGTGGTTCTTTTCGGCCACCAGCGCGTTGAAGGCGGTCTTGTCCAGGGTTGCCGCGTCGCCGCGGACCTTGGCCAGCCACTGCTGGTACTGCTCTTCGCTGACCGAATGGGCAGTGAAGTGCATCTTGCTGAAGCCCGCGCCGCTATAGTGCGAGGACATGCCCGGGAACTCGCCGGTTTCGTTGGCGATCAGGTGGAGTTTGGTCTCCATGGCCGTCATCGAGTAGATCATGCTGCCCAGGTGCGGGATGAAGAATGCATTCATCACCGAATCGGACGTGATCTTGAAGTTCAGCGGGGTATCGACCGGGAAGGTGATCTCGTTGACCGTGGCGATCTTCTCTTCCGGATAGATGAACAACCACTTCCAGTCCAGCGAAATGGCTTCGATCACCACCGGCTTCTTGTCCGAGTCCAGCGGACGGTACGGATCCAGCGCGTGCGAGGAACGCCAGGTCAGCACGGCCAGCACCAGCACGATCATGCACGGAATCGACCACACCACCACTTCGATCGCGGTGGAGTGCGACCACTTCGGCTCGTAACGGGCCTTGGTGTTGGTCGCACGGTACTTCCACGCGAAGGTCAGGGTCATGATGATGACCGGCACGACGACCAGCAGCATCAGCACGGTAGCCGTGATCAGCAGCGTCTTCTCATCGTGGCCGATCTGGCCCTTGGGGTTGAGGATGGCCGAGTTGCAGCCCGTGAGGAACACGGACAGTGCAAACAGCAGGCCCGGACGCAAGAAGCGTCCAAGGGGGTTCAACGGAATCATCGGTCGATCCAATTGCGTAGGGAATGCCAGGTCAAGCGCGGCCCGCCCGGCCAAAAGGCTGGATGTGCCGGTCCAAGGGGACAGGCACGAGGGACGATCATGTCAGCCTTCCAATTTTAGGCCGTCATGCATCATTTAAGAAGGCATTGACAATGATTGGACGCAGGAAAGGGCCGAAAAAGGCTGCGACACGTTGTCGCACTGCGCGCGGAAGGCCGGAATCGGCACAGTCGGGCGGTCTTGTATAGACATGAATGGTTCAAGGAGGGGCTGGGTGCCTCTTGAGGGACGTGCCCGGAGGAGATGCCGCGCTGAGGCTGCTCGGCATGAGGGGGCTACTTCCCAAGACCCGGCAGCAGCCTGAGACGCTCAGACAAGTGCTACTGGATGGGCCAACCGTTGCCAATGTCCAGCCAGACACTCACTCGAGAGCATAGCCGCTGGCACCCCAAACAGAGAGAGACCTACAACCGGCCACCCAGTTGGCCATGCCCAGTCACTCGAACCAAACGGCCATTTACCAATCTCCTCTTCGAGACCCGCAATTAAGGTTCCTCTCCAAGCATCAGATTGAATTCCTTCGCAAAAGTCAGAGCCGCATTTTCTTCACCATCGTACAGCGCACCCCAGAATCCGTCGACCTGCCATGCCGCAGGCGAAGACTCGAGCTCACCACCAATTACCCTGTTACGCCAATTGGATGGCCTGAAATTAGTAATTACCTCAAAATTATCAGCCGAATGAAGACCTAGCGATTCCGGCCCGACACTCTGCTCGTTGGCTAGAATTCGAAACCACACCTCGCCGTTCAATCCAGACTCAACACTCAGGACATGGAATACCTCCCCCAGCGTCAACCAAGGCGACAATTCCGCCGACCCGTCATCCGAGATGGCTATGCATTTTACCTTCATGAAATCCCGTCCGCTCCAGATATATTATTAAATACGACCTTGTAATCGAAGCCATAGAACACCTAACCGGTCATCGGATTCTTGTAGAAGTCTGAAACTGCCAGACCGACTCTGGAATTACTGAGTAGAGTACTTGCCAAATCCTTCGGATATTTCCGACTGCCACCGCCGCGCTTGCGGACCCACTTCCAGATTTCCACTCCACCCTCTTCGCCCAGACAAACCCCAGAGTTTTCCGACCGAGGCCTTCCTCTGACATCCGGGGAGAAAATTGAATCGGAATACGCCCCAGTCAACCATGCGGCATCGAAGCATGCGACCTCGGCTTTCAAGGAGCCTTCGCACCGCTTCCAGCGCACGGTAGTTGGCGCAGCCGATGCTCCAGTTCTTCATCTGGTCTTCGGCGGCTTTGAGTCGCTACCGCGCTGAGTCTTCAGCTCCGACTCTTTATCCTGTGCACTCTGAACCCTGAACCGTGCCTCCTCCTCGTCGCTCGACTTCGAAACACAGTCGTTCTCCAGGTTGCGCATCGCCTAGCCACCGATATCGTTTGCGATCTGATTGCTGGTGGCCGTCACAGTGCCCATTGCCGCCGCCATCGCCTGCCGTCCGCCAGCAGCTTCTCGGCATTGGGCAGCGCATCGATCTAGCGATGCGCGGCAGCGGCATCCGTGTTCAAGCCCAGCTCGACGGCTGTGGTCTGCTTGCCACCGATAACGATGTTGCCTTCGGTCAGATTGGAATACGTGGTATTGCCATCACCGCCCTTCTTGATCATCGACAAGCCTGGACCGAAGTTCGGCGTGGCGCCTTCGACATGCTGCCTCCAGCCATCAATGGCACCGCCATAACCCCCACTGATGCCGGCCAAGGTCAAAGCCCTATGTGGAGCCAGAACGTTTAGTGCACGGGAAATTTTAGGTTCTTCTCCCATCTGAGGGGAGAAGGCGCACGGCCGGCCAGCTAGATTGTGGTTGTCGAGACTACAAACCGAGGCCGGCCGTGGCCAAGCTGGATTGTATGCCGTTGCTGGGAGGCTGGGCGGGTATCGCCTGGATGGATGGCGC
>NZ_JBFULB010000290.1:0-4805 GCF_056400545.1 Stenotrophomonas sp. P5_A8
GTCGGGTCCCGACCGACTGCCGACAGGGCGCCCACGCCCGGTAACGCAGTGCAAAGACCGCAGCATCGGTAGAGCCGGGCCATGCCCGGCTGCTCGGTAGCCCACAACGAAGAAGGGACGCCGGCGGTGCCAGCGTCCCTCCCGGGGTCACGCGGTAAGCGCGAGCGTCAGATCGCCTTGGCCAGGTCGGCGGCCAGGCCGATGTAGCCGCCCGGGGTCAGGGCGCGCAGGCCCTGTTTGGCGTCTTCGGGCAGGTCCAGCGATTCGACGAAGGCCTGCATCGATTCGGCGGTGATGCCCTGGCCGCGGGTGAGGGCCTTGAGCTGTTCGTACGGGTTGGGCAGGCCGTACCGGCGCATCACGGTCTGCACTGCTTCGGCCAGCACTTCCCAGGACGCGTTGAGGTCGGCGTCCAGGCGCTCGGGATTGACGGTCAGCTTGCCCAGGCCCTTGGCCAGCGAATCCAGGCCGACCTGGGTGTGGCCGAACGCAGTGCCGACCGCGCGCAGCACGGTGGAGTCGGTGAGGTCGCGCTGCCAGCGGCTGATCGGCAGCTTGGCGCTGAAATGCTCGAACAGGGCGTTGGCGATGCCGAAGTTGCCTTCCGCGTTTTCAAAGTCGATCGGGTTGACCTTGTGCGGCATGGTCGAGGAGCCGACTTCGCCTTCCTTGAGCTTCTGCTTGAAGTAGCCCAGCGAGATGTAGCCCCAGATGTCGCGGGCCAGGTCGATCAGGATGATGTTGGCACGGCGCGCGGCATCGCCGATTTCAGCGACGTTGTCGTGCGGTTCGATCTGGGTGGTGTACGGGTTGAACACCAGGCCCAGGCTTTCGACGAAGCGCTTGGCGAAGGCCGGCCAGTCCACTGCCGGGTAGGCGATGACATGGGCGTTGTAGTTGCCGACCGCACCGTTGATCTTGCCGGTCAGCTCGACCGCGGCGATCTGGCGGCGCTGGCGCTCCAGACGGGCCACGACATTGGCCACTTCCTTGCCCAGGGTGGTGGGCGAGGCGGTCTGGCCGTGGGTGCGCGAGAGCATCGGCTGGTCGGCCTGGGCGTGGGCCAGGGCGCGCAGGGTGGCGGTCACGCCATCCAGGCCGGGCAGCAGCACGTCACGACGGGCCTGCTCGAGGATCAGGCCGTAGCTGAGGTTGTTGATGTCTTCGCTKGTGCACGCGAAATGCACGAATTCCAGCGCCGGACCCAGCTCGTCGTCGGCCTTGAGCTGCTCCTTGATGAAGTACTCCACGGCCTTGACGTCGTGGTTGGTGGTGCGCTCGATTTCCTTGACCCGCGCGGCGTGGGCCGGGGCGAAGTCATCGGCCAGCGCGCGCAGGCGAGCGGTGGCGGCGGCCGAGAACGGGGCCAGCTCGACGATGCCCGCCTCGTTGGCCAGCGCCAGCAGCCACTCCACTTCAACCTTGACGCGGGCCTTGATCAGGCCGTATTCGGAGAAGATCGGGCGCAGCGCGTCGACCTTGCCGGCGTAGCGGCCATCGAGCGGGGACAGGGCGAGCAGGGCGAATTCGGACATGGCAGGCGCGGGGCTATGACGGCGGGGGCCGTCATTCTACGCTGCCCCGGTCGGCTCGGCCTGTGCCATGCGTACGGTAACGGCCTGGATGCGGTGGCCGGCCATGCGTTTGATGGTGAACTGATGCCCGTCGATCGCCAGCTGCTCGCCCTCTTCGGGCAGGCGCTGCAGCTGGTGGACGATCAGCCCGCCGACCGAATTGAGGTGCTCCGGCGCCTCCAGGTCGTGGCCGAGCAGGCGCTCCAGGCGGAAGATCGAGGTCGAACCGGCCACCAGCAGGCTGCCGTCGGCACCGCGGGTGGGGGCGTCCTTGACGATGTGCGGATGCTCGTCCTCGATATCGCCGACCACCACTTCCAGCAGGTCCTCCAGGGTGAAGAAGCCCAGGATGCGGCCATGTTCCTCCACGCACAGCGCCAGGTGCGTGGTGCCGGTACGGAAGCGTTCGAGCACGCTGGGGACCGGAGTTTCCAGCGCGATCAGGTTGGCCGGGCGCAGCAGCGCGCGCAGGTCGTCGGTGGGCCTGCCACGCGCGATTTCGACCAGCAGGTCCTTCATGTGCAGGATGCCCAGCACGTCTTCGCCATCACGGTCGAACCACGGGTAGCGGCTGTAGCGGCTTTCGGCGAATTCGGCCATCACCTCGGCCAGCGCCATGCCATCGCGGAACGAACGCATGTGGTCGCGCGGGCGCATCAGGTCGCCGGCGACCAGTTCGGGCAGTTCCAGGGCATGGCTCATCAGCGTCAGGCCGTGGTCCGGCGCACTGCCCGTGGGCTGCTGGCGGCCGACGATCAGCTTGAGTTCCTCGCGCGAGTAACGGTGCGAGGTGTGTTCCACATCGCCCCAGCCGGCCAGCCGCAGCAGCGCGTTGGCGCTGTTGTTGAGCAGCCAGATCGCCGGGTACATCGCCCAGTAGAACAGGTATAGCGGCGCCGCCGTCCACAGCGACATGCGGTCCGGGCGACGGATCGCCATCGACTTGGGCGCCAGTTCGCCCAGCACGATGTGCAGGAACGAAATCACGCTGAAGGCGATGATGAAGGAGGTCAGCTGCGAGGCCTCCGCGCTCAGGCCCAACGCATCGAACACCGGCTGCAGCAGGTGCGCGAACGCCGGTTCACCCACCCAGCCCAGGCCCAGCGAGGACAGGGTGATGCCCAGCTGGCAGGCCGACAGGTAGGCGTCCAGGTGCGAATGCACGTTGAGCAGCAGGCGCCCGCGCCAGCCATGGCTGGCGGCCAGGCCCACGGCCTGGGTGTGGCGCAGCTTGACCAGCGCGAACTCGGCGGCCACGAAGAAGCCGTTGAGCAGCACCAGCCCGAAGGCCAGCAGCAGGAGCAGCAGGTTGCCGATCATCGGCGGCCGCGCAGCGTGGCTGCAAGGCGCGGAGTGGGGTTCAGGCCGGCCGAAAGCGCGGGCGGCGATGCATGCGCGGCGGCACGCCAGGAACTACTGTGGGGGTCGTCACCCATGGGGGCGGCAGGCTTTCTGAATGGACACGAATCTTGAGTCTAGCCGATCAAACCCGGTCTTGGGTTTCATCGCGGCTTGGGAGTATCGTGCGCAGAGCCGCCAGCCAGGGAATCRGGCCCGTTGCCAGCCGCAGGTTCCCTTTCCAAACCGAAAGAAACGCGGAGTGATGCAATGAGCAAGGGTTTCAGGATCGAACACGACAGCATGGGTGAGCTGCAGGTGCCCGAGGATGCGTTGTGGGGCGCGCAGACGCAGCGTGCGGTGAACAATTTCCCGGTGTCCGGGCAGCGCATGCCGCGTGGGTTCATCCGCGCGCTGGGCCTGGTCAAGGGCGCGGCCGCATCCGTCAACGTCGAGCTGGGCCATCTGCCCAAGAACATCGGCAAGGCGATCGAAGTTGCGGCGGCCGAAGTCGCCCACGGTGCGCATGACGCGCATTTTCCGATCGATGTGTACCAGACCGGTTCGGGCACGTCCTCGAACATGAATGCCAACGAGGTGATCGCCACGCTGGCCAATCGTGCGGGCAAGGCCGGCAAGGTGGTGGTGCATCCCAATGACCACGTCAACCAAGGCCAGAGCTCCAACGATGTGATCCCCACCGCACTGCGGGTGTCGGCGCTGCTGGGCGTGCAGGAACAACTGCTGCCGGCGCTGGCGCATCTGCGCAAGACCATCGACAAGCGCGGTCGCGCGCTGCGCAAGGTGGTCAAGACCGGGCGCACGCACCTGATGGATGCCATGCCGCTGACCTTCGAGCAGGAATTCGGCGCATGGTCGGCCCAGCTGGCCTCGGCCGAAGAGCGCATCGAAGACAGCCTCAAGCGGCTGCGCCGGCTGCCGCTGGGCGGCACCGCGATCGGCACCGGGATCAACGCCGATCCGCGCTTCGGCGAGCGCGTGGCCAAGCTGCTCAAGCAGCAGACCGGGGTCAAGTTCGACAGCGCGGAGAACAAGTTCGAAGGGCTGGCCGCGCAGGATGACGCGGTGGAACTGTCCGGGCAGCTCAATGCGCTGGCGGTGGCGCTGATCAAGATAGCCAACGACCTGCGCTGGATGAATGCCGGTCCGCTGGCTGGGCTGGGCGAGATCGAACTGCCGGCGTTGCAGCCGGGCAGTTCGATCATGCCGGGCAAGGTCAATCCGGTGATTCCCGAAGCGACGGTGATGGTGTGCGCGCAGGTGATCGGCCACCACACGGCGATCACCGTGGCGGGGCAGACGGGCAACTTCCAGTTGAATGTGACGCTGCCGCTGATCGCGGCCAATCTGCTGGACGGGATCGGGCTGCTGGCGAACATTTCGCGGCTGCTGGCCGATACGGCGATTGCAGGGCTGAAGGTGCGCGAGGACCGCGTCCGCGAGGCGCTGGACCGCAATCCGATCCTGGTGACGGCGTTGAACCCGATCATCGGCTACGAGAAGGCGGCGGCGATCGCCAAGCGCGCCTACAAGGAGCAGCGCCCGGTGCTGGACGTGGCCAAGGAAGACAGCGGTCTGTCCGAAGCCGAGTTGCGCAAGCTGCTGGATCCGGCGGCACTGACCGCAGGCGGCATCCACGCCGGCAGCAGCGGCGGCGGCTGACCGGGACGTCAGGAAGAAAAAGACGGGCCGAAAGGCCCGTTTTTTTGTGCTTCTGCCAACGGAGGGCAGCGTCTTGTTGCCTGGTAGATGGCGTACGGCGATGCGCGCATGGCGGGGTGGCTGGGTCACGTGTGCAACGGGGGCGGTCTCCGTTCGGGCGTGCCGCGCGCGTCAGGGCCCCGCAGCGGCCGGTAGGCCCCTGGCGCAAAT
>NZ_JBFULB010000291.1:0-4791 GCF_056400545.1 Stenotrophomonas sp. P5_A8
CAGCCTGCCCTTCCTGTTCGTGTATGGCATCGGGCTGAGTCTGCTCAGCTGGCAGCTGGCGCGCCGGGTGAAATCACAGAACCGTCAGTTGCAGCGCCTGAGCCGGATGGACCCGCTGGTGGACCTGGCCAACCGGGGCTTTCTGATCCAGCGTGCCCAGCAGACGCTGGAGAGGTCGCACCGTCATGGCGGCGTTGCCTGCTTGTTGATGCTGGATGTGGACGACTTCAAGCGGATCAACGACGGGCACGGTCACCGGGCGGGTGACGAGGTGCTGCGCCACATTGCGGCGACGTTGAGGGACTTCATGCGGCCCGGCGATACGCCGGCGCGGCTGGGTGGGGATGAGTTTGCGGTGTTGCTGATGGAATGCACGTCTGCTGAGGCCATGCAGGTGGCTGAGCGGATCAGGGAACGGTTGCAGGCCAACCTGCCCGCAGAAGTGCGTTCGATCCAGATCAGCGTGAGCATCGGCATTGCCGAGGACTGGCTGGCCATGGCCGACCGGGCGCTGTATGTCGCCAAGCGACATGGCAAGAACACCACAAGCTTCGCGGAGTGAGCGTAATGCCTGGCGTCCATCCGTACGCAATTCCAACGCCACTGCTCCCTCACCGAAGTGCGGGAGCAGCGCGCCGGATTCAACGGCGGGCGTCGTCTTTTGCCTTGCCCACTTCACTCTGCACCTTGCCCACGGTTTTCTGGGCCTTGCCTTCGAGCTCCTGGGCTTTGTCGCCGGTGACCTTGCCGGCCACTTCCTTCACGGTGCCCTTGACCTGGTTCTTGACACCTTCGGTACGGTTCTTGTCCATCTCAAATGCCTCGCGGTTCCGCCCGTCGGTGGGCTTGAGCATGCTGCTTGCCTGGAAGTGTCGCCCGGGTGAAATATGACGAAAGTCAGGCAACTGGATTCCGAATCATTCAGGGTTGAATGCGATGCGTAACGGCGCCTTCGCGCGGCAGGCATCGCATCTGCACCTGGGCTCCACACCGCGCTATCTACAGTCGCCTGCATTCCCTCGATGGCGCGCCCGCGTGAACCTGCAGACCTCCTCTCCCTATCCGCTGCCCCGGCGCGCGCTGCCCGATAGCTGCCACTTCGATCTGCTGGAAGTGAGCGCGTTGCAGGACCCCTGCAGTGGCCGCATCGTGCATCTGTATTCCATGGTGGCGCGCTGCCTGTCGTGCGAGGTCATCTTCAAGGCGCAGGAGGGGCAGGGCTTTGTCAGTACCTCGGTGGCGCGCGTGCTGCGCTGTCCGACCGGGTGCGGTGAGCAATCGCTCAGGGGGGCTGCGCTGCGTCGCTGGAGCCCACAGGCGGCCTGACAAACAAAAAGAGCCCCGGGACATCCCGGGGCTCTTTTGTTGTGTACTACCAGTCTTTCAGGCGGGCAGGTCCCACTTTTCATCGTCTGCCGGTTTCTGCTTGTAGATGACGCCTGCAAAATCCACGTGGAGTTCGGTCCAGCCACCAGCATCGCGTCTGGCCAGGAGTTCAAAGTGCCTKGGCTTGCGGGCGGGTTTACCTGAGACCTTCCAACCGGCCTTCTTCACCGCGGCCAGCACCGCACGCGGATCGGCCGGTGCATCGGAGGGGGGGTGCTTGGGGCCGTGATGCGGCTTTTTGTGTTCCACCTCCACGAAGGCGCCCCCCTTCCTGGCGATGCGTGCGACTTTGATTTCCGACGGGCGTTGTTCGCCCTCAAGCCGTACGGCAAGGCCCTGCGCGAGAGGAAACGCTTCTGCGCCTTTCGGCCCCAGATCCGCGAGATAGGTCTGATCGTTGCTGACCAGCGTGAAGCGATGCGCGAAGACGTGCTCGATGACGCCGGCAACGGCGATTTTTTCATGGTGCGGCATGCATTTCTCCTGAGAGCGCCCAACCGCGGGCGCTGTCAGTCAATGCGGGCCATTGCCGAAGTTTCAAGCAATGGCCCGCGGCCGCTGCTTGGCCGTTCATCATTGAAGACTGTGGGCAAGGCGCGGGGCAGCGACGGCGCGCGTGTGCAAGGGGCGGTCACGGCGCACCGCGACCGGGTCGATCGTGAAGGCGGCGACGGCGTGCCGGAGCCCGGACGCCTGGACGTCGAGCTCGGCAGCGGCCGCGGCAGCCTCTTCGACCAGCGCGGCGTTCTGCTGCGTGGTCTCATCCATGCGGCCGACCACCGCGTTGACCTGCTCGATGCTGGAGGATTGCTCGCGGGAGGCGGCAGCGATCTCCTGCATGATGTCCGTCACCCGCTGCACGCTCGAAACCACCTCCTGCATCGTGGCGCCGGCGGCGCGGACCTGCGTGGATCCCTCGGCGACCCTGGCGGCGGAGTCGTCGATGAGTTCCTTGATCTCCCTGGCCGAGCTGGCCGCGCGTTGCGCCAGGCTGCGCACCTCGGCGGCGACCACGGCAAAACCACGGCCCTGGTCACCGGCGCGTGCGGCTTCCACCGCGGCATTCAGCGCGAGGATGTTGGTCTGGAAGGCAATGCCGTCGATCACGGTGGTGATGTCGGCGATGCGGCGCGAAGCGGTTTCGATGCCGTCCATGGTGCTGACCACCTCGTCCACGATCTCCCCACCGCGCCCGGCGACAGCGGCGGCGTCGATGGCCAGGCGATTGGCCTGGTCGGCCGAGGCGGAATTCTGCCTGACCGTGGAGGTCAGCTCCTCCATCGACGCGGCGGTTTCCTCCAGGCTGGCAGCCTGCTGTTCGGTGCGCCTGGAGAGGTCCTGGTTGCCGTTGGACAACTCCGTGGCCGCGCCGGTAATGGACTCGGACGAGAGATGGATGCGGCGGACGATATCGGCCAGGTTGGTGGCAGTCTTGTTGGCATCGGCCCCCATGGTGGCAAAGACGCCGCGGAAGTCGCCCTCCATGCGCGCGGCCAGGTTGCCCGATGCAACGTCATTGAGGAAGGTGGACAGTGCTGCGAGGTTCTGCTCGGCGGTGCCCATCAGGCCATTGAGGTTTTCCACCATGGCGCGGAAATCGTACTGATACGCCTGCGGCTCGCCGCGCGCGGAGAAGTTGCCCTCGGAGGCGGCCTGGGTAAGCTCGCGGATGTCACGGTTGATCGAGGACAGGTTGGCCTTCACCCGGTCCATGGTCTCGGTGATGATGGCCTTCTCGCCGGGCAGCCGTTGCATGTCGTCGGACAGGTCGCCCACCGCGTAGCGGCCGATCAGGTGGACCAACTGCATTTTGATGGCGATATGCGCCGCCACGATGTCATTGGTATCGCGCACCATGATGCCGAATTCACCCGGGTAGGCGGCCGCATCCATGCGGTAGCTGATCTGKCCACGCTCGTGCCGGGCCGTCATCTCGCCCAGCTCGGCAATGACGCGCCGGATGCGTTGGCGCATCTGCTCCATGGCCTCCAGCAGCTGGCCAGCCTCGTCGCCCCGATGTGCCACCAGAGCTGTATCCAGCTTGCCCTGGCTGACGTCGCGGGCGGCCTGCAGGGCAGTGCGCAGGGGGCCGACGACGCTGCGCGTGAGCGCGATGGCGATGACCGTTCCCAGCGCCAGCGCCAGCAGCGTTGCGCCGATCATGAGCATGGCAAAGCCGCGCGCGGTGGCCGTCAGCTGTTCGGCGGTGGCGGCGCTCTTGGCCTCCTGCCAGTCGATGAAGGCGTTGATCGAGGCCAGCCAGGCCACGAAGGCCGGCTTGGCCTGGGTGAGCATCAGCGCTGTTGCCGACTGGACATCGCCGGCCTCGCGTTGCTTGCTGACTTCGGCCAGCAAGGGGAGAGTGGCGGCCTCGTTGGCGCGGATGGCCTTCAACATGCCGATCTCTTTGCTGTCCGTGCTCGCCGCGATCATCTCCGACAGGGGTTTGGCGGCCACCGCGTAGTCGCCGGCGAGTTTCTCGATCTGTTGCGTGGCCTCGGCCCGGGCCTGCGGGTCATCGGTCAGGACCACGTCGCGCAGCGCGATCGCGCGGTCATGCACACTGCCCCTGAAGTTGATGGCCAGGCGCTGCTTGACCGCGTTGACGTCATTGATCGTGTGCAGGTCGTTCTCGATGAG
This sequence comes from Stenotrophomonas sp. P5_A8, assembly GCF_056400545.1. Lineage (NCBI taxonomy): Bacteria > Pseudomonadati > Pseudomonadota > Gammaproteobacteria > Lysobacterales > Lysobacteraceae > Stenotrophomonas > Stenotrophomonas sp. P5_A8. Next base: position 4,027 of record NZ_JBFULB010000291.1, read on the forward strand.
GTGGACCCGATGGATGCCCACCAGAGTCAGGACGACCATCAGTCCTATGAGAGCGGAGAAGCCAACGCTCATGCGCTGGCCGACACGTAGATTCCTGACAAAGTGCATGGTGTGGATAGCCTGGTGAGATGCAGAGGGGAGGCGACGAGCCGGAGCTCAAGTTGCGCGGTGGAGAACCGATATCGGCGGCGCACCGCTTTGCTTCAAAGACGTGCGGCGGAGCATTTAGGTGGCGATGCAATTTGTGACGCGAGGGTGATGAAGTTCATCCCAGGTAACCTGCAGCGACTGACCGACACGCGCGAACAACGCTGCAATCGTTGACGCGGGCGAAGGCGTGGCCAGCAGGTAACCCTGGACTTGATCCAGGCCGATATCGGCCAGCACGTCGAGCTGGTCCTGGTGTTCCACGCCCTCGGCCACGGTGAGGTAGCCAAGCTCGTGGGCCAGATGGTGGATCGCCGAGACCTTGGCTCTTGCGCGTGGGTCCGTGCCGATGGCGTGGATCAGAGACTTTTCCAGTTTGAGGGTGCGGATGGGCAGGTCGGACAGGTAGCTGAAGTTGCTGTAGCCACTGCCGAAGTCATCGATGGCGATCCGGATGCCCGCCTGCGCCATGGCGCAGATCTGCGCGACCGCAGGGGAGTCGGGGCCGAGYCACTCGCCCTCGGTGATCTCGAATTCAACCATCGAAAACGGGATGGCGCGCCGCGCCAACTTCGCGCTGATGACCTCCCAGGCGGTGGTGCTGGTGAGATAGCTGCC
>NZ_JBFULB010000292.1:0-4791 GCF_056400545.1 Stenotrophomonas sp. P5_A8
GCCGAGCATGGCTCGGCTCTACAGGGTCTGGTGCGGTGTCCCCCGCCTGCCTCGTAATGCCATGGACGACCGGCGACAATATGGCCCCCAAACGTCTTTGGCAGCCACAGTCCATGTCCCGTTCGTCGCTTACCCGGTACCTGATCGAAGAGCAGCACGCAGGCCGCATCAATGCCGACCTGCGCCAGCTGATCGCCGTCGTCGCACGCGCCTGCACCAGCATCTCCATCGCCGTCAGCAAGGGTGCACTCGGTGGCGTGCTCGGCGAAGCCGGCACCGGCAACGTGCAGGGCGAGGCCCAGAAGAAGCTCGACGTCATCAGCAACGAGATCCTGCTCGAAGCGAACGCCTGGGGCGGTCACCTCGCCGCCTGCGCCTCGGAAGAAATGGACCACTGCCAGCCGGTCCCGGACACCTACCCGCGCGGCGATTTCCTGCTGCTGTTCGATCCCCTCGACGGCAGCTCCAACATCGACGTCAACGTGTCCGTCGGCACCATCTTCTCCGTGCTGCGTTGCCCGCCCGGCACCGAACAGCCCAACGACGACAGCTTCCTGCAACCCGGCACCAGCCAGGTTGCTGCCGGCTACTGTATCTACGGCCCCAGCACGCAGATGGTGCTCACCGTCGGCCACGGGACCCATGCCTTCACCCTGGACCGCGAGAAGGGCGAGTTCGTCCTGACCACCGCGGACATTCAGATCCCGGCCGAGACCCAGGAATTTGCGATCAACATGTCCAACCAGCGCCATTGGGAAACCCCGATGCAGGGCTACGTGCAGGACCTGCTGGCCGGCAAGGAAGGCGCGCGCGGCAAGAACTTCAACATGCGCTGGATCGCCAGCATGGTCGCCGACGTGCATCGCATCCTCACCCGCGGTGGCATCTTCATCTACCCGTGGGACCAGAAGGATCCGACCAAGGCCGGCAAGCTGCGCCTGATGTACGAAGCCAACCCGATGGGCCTGCTGGTCGAACAGGCCGGCGGCGCGGCCACCACCGGGCGCGAGCGCATCCTCGACATCCAGCCCGACCACCTGCACCAGCGCGTGCCGGTGTTCCTCGGCTCGCGCAATGAAGTGGCCGAAGCCACCCGCTACCACCGCGCGCACGACGAAGCGCAGGGCTGAGGGCGCAGCACGGGACCGGTGCGATACCGGTCCCGTTTTCGGCAGGGAAATGCCTACATGGCAACGGCGTGACATCGGCCAGCGCAGCGGTCACCATCGGGGTCAGATGCCCACGGATGACCCCATGACGGCCCACGCTCCGCCCGACTTCATCGAAGTAATCCACAACGCCATCCCCGCCGGGATGTGTGCCGCCATCCAGGCCAGGATGCGAACCAGTGCGCAGTTGCGGCCCGGTGAAGTAGGCAGCGGTGTGTTCCCGGAACTCAAGCACAGCAAGGATCTCCGCATCAGCGGCGATGTCGCGTGGCGCGATGTGGACATGCAGTTGCAGCAGGCGGTGTTTCGCGGCGTGATGAGTTATCTACGCCGTTATCCACAGGCACTGATCTCGCCGTTGATGTTGCAGATCCAGGACAGCGACGGTAGCCCACGTCGATTGGCCGCCGATGATTTCGTAGGCATGGACGATGCAACGCTGTCCGACCTGGCCCGCACCTGCCTGCGTCCCGGTGCCATCAATCTGCAATGGTATGCCGCAGGCGAGGGCGGTTATCCCTATTGGCATTGCGAACTGTACCCGCGCGATCCCGCCGCCGAGACCCTGCATCGCCACCTGTTGTGGACGCTCTATCTCAACGATGATTTCGAACAGGGCGAAACCGAGTTCCTGTTCCAGGACCGCAAGATCGCCCCACGCACCGGCAGCCTGCTGATCGCGCCGACCGCGTTCACCCACACCCACCGCGGCAATCGTCCGCACGGCGGCGACAAGTTCATCGCCACCAGCTGGGTGCTGTTCCAGAACGCTCAGAAGCTGTTCGGCGGGAACTGAAGGCGGCGGGCCATATCCAGGTGCTTGAACCGCGCCACGCACCCATTGGATATACGACGCACGCCCCGGTAGTGCCGGCCGCTGGCCGGCTCCTGCCACACCTGGCTGAAGCCGGCCAACCTCAACGCGAGAATGTAATCGCCACGACAACGGCAACCGCAACCCCAACCAACACCGGCACCATCGCCATTACGGCGATACGTCCACTCTTGGCCATCTTCTTCTCATGCGCCAGCAGCGCGTCGGCATCCAGATAGCTGAGCGCATCACCGCTGTCCTTGATGATGCCCTGCGCACGCAGTTGTTCGAGCGTGGCGTGCAACGCGGGTTCCAACGCATCACGCGCGATCGCGCGCTCCGGCGAGAGCGCCTTGTGCGCGTTGAAGTGGGCCAGCACCCTGCGGCGCTGCTCGTTCATTACGGCGAGGATCGTCGCGTTGGCCGCCGTGGTGACTGCCGCAACATTCACCCGCTTTCCCTACGTGCCTTCGGTGCTTCCGATAGTGGTCGGCATCGGGCCCATCGTCCAGTGGGGTCAGAACAGGCTGCCTTGCGGCGAATCCACCCGGGGCGGCAACGGCCGCAAAAACTTGCCGCAATCCAGCTTCGGCCAATGACTGTTCTGCGCGTCGAATCCGAGCCGCTTGCGCGCCAGCTTGAAGCGGCTCGACAGCAGGTCGGCGTAGACGCCTTCGCCGCGCATGCGACTGCCGAATTCGCTGTTGTAGTCCTTGCCACCGCGCAGCTGGTTGATGGTGCTCATCACGTGCGTGGCGCGGTCCGGATGGTGGGTGTCCAGCCAGTCGCGGAACAGCGGCGCCACTTCCAGCGGCAGGCGCAGCAGCACGTAGCCGGCGGTGGATGCACCAGCATCGCGTGCGGCTTCCAGCACCGCTTCCAGCTCGGCATCGTTGATCCAGGGAATCACCGGCGCCACCATCACCCCGACCGGGATGCCGGCGTCATGCAGGCGGCGCATCGCGCGCAGGCGGGCGCGCGGTGCCGAGGCACGCGGATTTTAGTATGAGGGGACTAAGGGGTGGTTCCGGCATATTCGTCGAGGTCATTCGGGTACGTTGTCTGTGACGACTATCCATCTGCCCGAGGTGCCAGTGAAGCGTCGAGTGACGATGGATCAAGAGCGACCGGCGCGACCGTTAGGCAGACGTCGTATGGCGAATCCGGGCTGAAGAATGCCCTGACGAAGAGGGAATCCCCGCTCTGTGCAGAGTCTAGCCACGCCTCAACACGACTCGCAAGACCAAGCAGATCGCTCAAGCGACCTGCAATCCAATGACCGTCAATGATGGACGAGCTCCATGTGCCGATTTCCAGATATTCGTGCGGACMCAGATTGCGATGGCAGGAGATCCAGTCGTTATTTGGATCCGATGCATAAGCACGCAGTACCGCAACAAACGAACTCAGCCCGGTCACAGAGCCGGTGATTCGCCATTGCTTGGCATCATCGTCAAGCTCATAGTGAAATCTGAGATTTCTCCATTCATCCCGGTACCATTCTTAGGAAAAAATATTCATTCAATGGACCTGTGATCTTTCACTTCCACTTGGTATCTCGCTGCTGCCAACCTCGTCCATCAAGGAAATAGTCCCACTTCTCACCGTTACCATCTGTGTATCCCCAATGGGGACCATTGGGTGGAGGATGTCCGAAATCGGGGTGTAGCTTCCCTCCGGTATTTGGGTTAACCCAATTCCCTTTGGTACTTCCAGGTGGACCGCTAACCTTCCACTGCCATTCACCAGGACATTCTGCCGGTTGTCCGGTAGTGGAGGCAGCCAGGGACTGCGCCTAGCCGCAAGATCGGAACTCCAGTCATTGAGAGAGACGGAAAACCGTATACGTCAAGCACAGCGCTAGGCACGATGCGCAGAACGCGGATACCGCCTTTCCGGCTGGAGCCAGCCAAGCTGCCACACATCCGGCGGCGGCGATCGCTGCCGCCAATACTCCAACCGAGACCGCGGTTTCTGCGCCCGGAAACCACGCCGCAGCGCAGTCCTGACCGATTGCCGCATAATCAGGTTTCGCTAGATCCGTGGTGCCCTCGTCGAATATTTCGCTGGCAGGGCACAAATACATCAATAAGGTATGCAATGGCCAGAGCAACATGAGCACCGCTATGAATGCGGCGGCGGAAGCCGGCACCAGTGCAACCCATCGCAGCCACCTAGTCATAGCGATCTCTTCGATCGGGGCGGAAGCCCCTGAGGCGGGAGCACCGGGCGGGGCGGCGCATGGAACTCACGCGTGGTTCCCGGCATCAGACGATTCTTCGTTTTCGGAAAGAAGGGCATCCTTCTCCAGCTTCCTGAGATTCATCGCTCGCCCATCCTTGGTTCGGCCAATGCGCGGATCTTACCGTGAATAGTGAGCACACATCATTGCGGGAACTAGCTCATGCCACCACGCCGCTGATTGCCCGAGACATGGATCGTTGATCGCGACATTCGAGTATTGGCGCACATCAAGCAGAGTCTCTGGCATCGGTCTTAGAACAACGACCCCTGTGGCGAATCCACCCGCGGCGGCAACGGTCGCAAAAATTTGTCGCAATCCAGCTTCGGCCAATGGCTGTTCTGCGCGTCGTATCCGAGCCGCTTGCGCGCCAGCTTGAAGCGGCTCGACAGCAGGTCTGCGTAGACGCCTTCGCCGCGCATTCGTCTGCCGAATTCGCTGTTGGAGTCCTTGCCACCGCGCAGCTGGTTGTTGGTGCTCATCACGTGCGTGGCGCGGTCCGGATGATGGGTGTCCAGCCAGTCGCGGAACAGCGGGGCAACTTCAAGCGGCAGGCGCAGCAGCAC
>NZ_JBFULB010000293.1:0-4786 GCF_056400545.1 Stenotrophomonas sp. P5_A8
CGAATCGGCACCCGAGAAGATCTTCTTGCCTGCAAACTCGAACAGCCAAGCGGCCTTGGAGCGGATGTTCAGATCTGCGTGCTCGCCCAGGAACGGGAGGTTGCGGATGGAGCCATCGACACATTGGATCGCCTCCATCTCCTCCAGTTCCTGTACCGGAAATCCGAGCTTCCCCAGCATCAGCTTCAGCGATGGATCCACCAGACTTCCTCCGCTGTTCTTCGGCACGAGCACGGTCCCAATCTTATGACGCAGCTGCAGAAGTGTTTCCAGGCACAGATGATCCATATGGGTATGGGTCAGGCACACATAGTCGATTTTCGCAGGCAGCTCACTGAAGCTGAGCACGCGGTCACCATGGCGGTCATCTCGCGCTGCAATGATCGGGTCGACCAGGATCGCTGTATGGCCAGACTCGATCAGGAGCCCGGCATGCCCCAGATAGCTCACGCGCAAGTTCCCGCCAAGTGCCACGTGTCGCACGGAGGGCGGCTCGGTGGTGAACAGATCTCTCAATGATAATTCGCCCGACTGTGCGTACCTGGAAAAGAGCATCTGCAGCTCTTCGCCACGCCGTGGCGTATCGCGCGTCGCAAAGATGGCGTCAACGATCTCATCGGCGAATGGCGCTTGCACGTGCAGGTGATTGGCGTCTGGAAGGCGGGGCGAGCTGAGCACAAACGGCCGTTCCTTGACCTTCTCCAGCAGACCGAACGCCAGACTCTGCTCCTGGGTTTTGTACAGCTTGCCCTCGTAGAGCAGCCCTTCGATAAGACGCAGCGATGGCGAGTGGCTCTGGTCGTAGACCAGTTCGACGTAACCGCGCAGCACCTCGGGAAGCCGCGCGTATAGTGGTTCGAGCGACATCCCTTTCATGGGCTCAAGCAGCTGGTTGATATCTGCCACGGCCTTGCGTACATCCAGGTAATCTGCGTGTTCTGTCTCGATGCGCGCGACCAGTGCGCGAACATCCTCCAGCTGATCCTCGCTGCAGCTTACGAAATCTCCACCGGCAAGCGTGGGATCCTTGGCGGCAGCCAGATGAAGCTGGTGGTTGGCCACGAACGATTTCATCAACCGCAAGCCGCGACCGGTGATGTTCATCGCTGCACTTACCGGAGGAATCAGGTAAGGCCAGGCATACCATTTGAACACCAGCGGTTCGAAGTAGGCGTCTTCGCGCAGGTAGTAGAGTTGATTCGGCTTCATGCTCGCATTCTCCATCTTGTTCCAGGGTCTTCCCTGCTCATATTTCCAATGTGACGGTCGTATCCGGGTTGCTCTGCCGACGCCGGGATGCGGCTTCGACGACCACGGCCATCTGCGACAAGCTGGCCGCCTCGTACAGCGTGCCGGTCTTCAGCTCTGCACTGAACCGCTCCTTCAGATGGAAGCCCAGCCTGATCAACTGCAGTGAGTTGCCTCCCAGTTCGAAGAAATCGTCATGCCGCCCGACCCGTTCCACGCCCAGGAGCTCGGCCCAGATCGCGGCCAGCACCTGCTCCATCCCCGCCTCTGGTGCGACATACCCGCGCGTGACCGAGGCATCCAGCCCCGGTATGGGCAGCGCCTGGCGATCCAGCTTGCCGTTGGGTGTAAGCGGCATTGCTGGCAGGCACACGAAGGCGCTGGGCACCATGTAGGGAGCCAGCGTCCGCGCGACCTGCTGACGCAGCACCTGCGCCGTAGGTGCAGCATCAGCATCGGCCACGTAGTAGGCAACCAGGCGCTGCTCGCCGCCCGCATCCGCCCGCGCCACCACTACAGCCTCGCGTACACCGGCACAATCTGCCAACACGGCCTCGATCTCACCCAGTTCGATACGGAATCCGCGCAGCTTGACTTGGAAATCGTTGCGACCCAGGTACTCGATGCTGCCGTCGGCGCGCCAGCGCCCCAGATCACCGGTCCGGTAGACCTTGCCACCACCACCAGCGAAGGGAACCGCGATGAAGCGCTCTGCGGTCAGTTCTTCACGCCCCAGGTATCCACGTGCCACGCCTGCGCCACCAATCAGGATCTCACCCGTCACGCCTGCCGGAACCGGCTGCAGCCGGCTGTCTACGATGTACACCTGCGTATTGCCGATCGGACGGCCGATATGCGCGATGAAGCCGCCGGCACGCGGCATTGAGACCCACGTCGAGTAGGTCGTGGTTTCCGATGGGCCATACAGATTGGACACCGTGTCGATTGCCGTTCGCTCGAACAGCCGTCCCACCAATGCAGCCTTCAGAGGCTCCCCGGCCAGATTCACCTGACGGACACCGTGCAGGGTCGCGCCCGAGTCGAGTACGGCAGCGATCGCCGAAGGCACGGTATTGACCAGCGTTGCCGTGTTCAGAACCGCACCGGCTGAAATCAGGTCCGGCACCAATACCGTTGTCGTTCCCGCAGCCAGCGGCGCGAACAACTCGAACACATGCAAGTCGAAATTGATCGACGTCGAGAAGACCACGCGCGAAAGCACCTGCGGCTCAAACTCGTGCAGGCTCCAGGCGATGAAGTTGGCGGCGTTGCCGTGTCCAATCATCACCCCCTTCGGCTTCCCGGTCGAACCAGAGGTGTATATCACGTACGCCAGATGCTGCGGCCGCAGTCCCAGGGCTGCGGTGTCGGGATCATGGTCCGGTTGCTGCTGCAGCGCCTCTTCATCCAGCCACAGCACAGCGGCGTCACTGGCCGGCACCACCTCGCGCAACGTCGTCTGGGCCAGTACGCAGCGCGGTGCGCTGTCTGCCAGCATGAAGGCCAGGCGCTCGGCAGGGTAGCCCGGGTCCAGCGGCACGTAGGCGCCACCAGCCTTGAGCACGGCCAGCAACGCCACGACCATGTCCACACCGCGCCGAAGGCACACGGCCACCCGGTCATCCGGCCCCACGCCCTGTGCGATCAACCGGTGGGCTAGGCGGTTGGCGCGGCAGTTCAGTTCGGAGTAGCTCAATTGGCAGTCTTCAAACTCCAATGCCACCGCATCACCATTGCGCCGCACCTGTGCCTCGAAGTACCCGTGCAGCAGCATGCCCTCGTCGCGGACCAGCCCGGTATCGTTGAAGTCCTGCAGCATGCGTGTACGCGCATGCTCTGGCTGCATGGGGAGAGCCGCCACGCTGGACGCGGCATCCTCCGCCATTGCAGACCACAAGATCTGCAGATGTTCTGCCCACCTTTGGACCGTCGCCTGGTCGAAGAGATCCGTTGCATACTCCAGAAGCCCTTCCAGTACATCGTTTCCTTCGCGCAGTGAAAGCGCAAGATCGAACTGGGTGGAAGAACGCGCTACCGCGCCGAGCTGCAGACTCAGGCCCGGCAGCGCGAGCGTGGTTGCCGGCGTGGTATCGAGAGTCAGCATTGTCTGGAAGACCGCGTTGTGCGCCAAGCTGCGCGGTGGCATGGCCGCATCTACGATCTGATCGAAGGGCAGCGCCTGGTGCGCAAAAGCATCCAAGGCCGTCGTCTTCACCTGGGCCAGCAGTTGGGAAACAGTCTGGCCGGGGTCGACACGAACGCGCATGGGCAGCGTATTGACGAACAAACCAACCATTGGCTCGAACTCCTGCCGCATGCGATTGGCAACAGGCGTACCCACGACGACATCTTCCTGCCCGCTCAACCGGGCCATGAGGATCGACCACCCCGCCAAAAGTGTCATGAACACGGTCGTCCCATGACGCCGCGACAGATCGCGCAGCGCCTTCGTCAGTACCGACGGCAACACGATGGAGACGCTCGCACCCGCATGCGATTGCACCGATGGCCGCGGCCGGTCGGTGGGGAGCTCAAGGAGGGCCGGTGCTCCACGTAGCTGGGATCTCCAGAACCCAACCTGGGTTTCCAGCTTCTCGCCATTCATGCGACCGCGCTCCCAACGCGCGTAGTCCGCATACTGAACGGTCAAAGGAGGCAGCGTGTCACCGACCCCTTCCAGGAAGCCTGCGTACAGCGTCGTCAGCTCACGCACCAGCACACCTATCGACCAGCCGTCCGAGACGATGTGGTGCTGGGTAACCAGCAGGATCTGTTTCTGATCGTCCAGGATCAGGAGCCGCGCGCGGATCAGTGGGCCCGTCGACAGGTCGAATGCCGCATGGGCCTCGTGCGCGCTCCACCGCTCCGCCTCCAGTGCGCGAGCACCTGCTCCAAGCGCACGCAAGTCGTGTTCGATGAGTGCGATACCCACGTCAGCCGCGGCGATTACCTGTACCGGGCTGCCCTCAACCACAGCAAAGCTGGTCCGTAGAACTTCATGCCGGGCGACGATCGCATCCAATGCATGCCGTAATGCGATGYGGTCCAGGGCGCCGGTTAGCGTCACCGCAGCCGGCATGTGATAGGCCGCGCCGGCCCTTGGATCCAACTGTGCAAGGAACCATAGGCGTTGTTGTGCAAGCGAGGGCAGCAGCGCTATCTGCCGGTCGGCCAGATCAAGCGGATCGTCTTCCGTYCCGATCGGCCCAAGCGCCGCTGCCAGGTCCTCCAGCACGGGCAGCGCGAACACATCCCGTACCGTGGCCTGGACACCGGCAGTGGCGCGTAGACGAGCCGCCAACTGCACAGCCAGCAGCGAGTGTCCTCCCAGTTCGAAGAAATCGTCATGCCGCCCGACCCGTTCCACGCCCAGGAGCTCGGCCCAGATCGCGGCCAGCACCTGCTCCATCCCCGCCTCTGGTGCGACATACCCGCGCGTGACCGAGGCATCCAGCCCCGGTATGGGCAGCGCCTGGCGATCCAGCTTGCCGTTGGGTGTAAGCGGCATTGCTGGCAGGCACACGAAGGCGCTGGGCAC
>NZ_JBFULB010000294.1:0-4764 GCF_056400545.1 Stenotrophomonas sp. P5_A8
GACCAAGATCGAGCGTTACACCATTCTCGTTTCCCCGCACGTCGACAAAGACGCGCGTGACCAGTACGAGACCCGCACGCATAAGCGCGTGCTCGATATCGTTGACCCGAACGACAAGACCGTGGACGCGCTGATGAAGCTCGAACTGGCTGCCGGCGTCGACGTTCAGATCAAGCTGACCTGAGGACTACGACCATGACGAAGAAATATTCGTTGGGCTTCGTGGGCCGCAAGGCTGGCATGAGCCGCGTGTTCACCGAAGATGGCCAGGCCATCCCGGTAACCCTGATTGAAGCCACCCCGAACCGCATCGCGCAGATCAAGACCGTCGAAGCTGACGGCTACAGCGCCGTGCAGGTGACCGTCGGCGCGCGTCGCGCTGCCCTGGTCAACAAGCCCGAATCCGGTCACTTCGCCAAGGCGAAGGTCGAAGCCGGTCGTGGCCTGTGGGAATTCCGCGTTGAAGACGCGCAGCTCGGCGATTTCGCCGTCGGCGGCGAAGTCAAGGCGGACATCTTTGAAGTTGGCCAGAAGGTCGACGTCCAGGGTGTCACCAAGGGTAAGGGCTTCCAGGGCACCATCAAGCGCTACAACTTCCGTATGGGCGATGCAACCCACGGTAACTCGCTGTCGCATCGCGCGCCGGGTTCCTTGGGCCAGCGCCAGACCCCGGGTCGTGTTTTCCCGGGTAAGAAGATGTCCGGCCACATGGGTTCGGTGCAGCAGAGCACCCAGAACCTTGAAGTGGTGAAGGTCGATGTCGAACGTGGTCTGATCGCAATCCGTGGTGCCGTTCCGGGCGCAGCGGGTGGTGACGTGATCGTTCGTCCGGCTAGCAAGGCATAAGGAGAGATGACGATGGAACTCGTTATCACGGGTAGCAACAACAAGGTCTCGGTCTCCGATGCCGTGTTCGGTCGCGATTTCAGCGAAGATCTGGTTCACCAGGTCGTCGTTGCTTACCGCAACGCCGGTCGCGCCGGCACCAAGGCGCAGAAGACTCGCTCTGAAGTGGCTGGTACCACCAAGAAGTCGAAGAAGCAGAAGGGCGGCGGCGCGCGTCATGGCGCACTGACGGCTCCGATCTTCGTCGGCGGTGGTGTCACCTTCGCGGCCAAGCCGCGCAGCTTCGAGCAGAAGGTCAATCGCAAGCAGTACCGTGCAGCCATGTGCGCGATCCTGTCCGAGCTGAACCGTCAGGGCCGTTTGACGATCGTGGAGTCCTTCGATGTCGAAGCGACCAACACCAAGTCGTTGATCGCCAAGCTGGCCGGCCTGGAAGTGGGCAAGCGCCCGCTGATCGTCACCGAAGATGCCTCCGAGCACCTGTACCTGTCGGCGCGCAACATTCCCTACGTGGAAGTGCGTGACGTCCAGGGTCTGGACCCGGTGTCGCTGGTCGGTGCCGACACGGTCGTCATCACCGCTGACGCGGTCAAGAAGGTCGAGGAGTGGCTGGCATGAGCGCCAACGAGAAAGTCTTCAGCGTGCTGCGTGCTCCGCGAGTCTCCGAAAAGACCGCGCGCCTGCAGGAACATTCCAACCAGTATGTCTTTGAAGTGTCGAACGAAGCGACCAAGGCCGATGTAAAGGCCGCGGTAGAGCAGTTGTTCGCCGTCAAGGTCGAGTCGGTCAACGTGCTGAACGTGAAGGGCAAGAACAAGTCCTTCCGTAACCGCACCGGCCGTCGCGGCGATTGGCGCAAGGCATACGTGCGTCTCGCCGATGGCCAGTCCATCGATGTAACGGCCAAGGCCTGAGGTCCATCCCATGCCATTGATGAAATTCAAGCCCACTTCCCCCGGCCGCCGTTCGGCCGTGCGCGTGGTTACGCCCGATCTGCACAAGGGCGCACCGCACGCAGCGTTGCTGGAGCCGCAGAGTAAGTCCGGTGGTCGTAACCACCACGGCCGCATCACCACCCGTCACGTTGGTGGTGGTCACAAGCAGCACTACCGCGTCATCGACTTCAAGCGCAACAAGGAAGGCATTCCGGCGCGCGTGGAACGCATCGAATACGATCCGAACCGCACCGCCCATATCGCCCTGCTGTGCTACGTCGACGGCGAGCGCCGCTACATCATCGCACCGAAGGGCCTGAAGGCCGGTGACCAGGTGATCGCGGGCTCGGACGCGCCGATCAAGGCGGGCAACACCCTGCCGCTGCGCAACATCCCGGTCGGTACCACTGTCCACGGCATCGAACTGAAGCCGGGCAAGGGTGCCCAGATCGCCCGTGCCGCCGGCGCCGCCGTGCAGCTCGTCGCTCGTGAAGGCATCTACGCCACCCTGCGCCTGCGCTCGGGTGAAATGCGCAAGGTGCCGGTCGAGTGCCGCGCCACCATCGGTGAAGTCGGTAACGACGAACACAACCTGGAAAAGCTGGGCAAGGCTGGCGCCAAGCGCTGGCGCGGTGTTCGCCCGACCGTTCGTGGTGCTGCCATGAACCCGGTTGACCATCCGCACGGTGGTGGTGAGGCGAAGGCCGGCCAGGGTAATCCGCATCCGGTCACCCCGTGGGGTGTTCCGACCAAGGGTTACAAGACGCGCAAGAACAAGCGCACCCAGCAATTCATCGTCCGCGATCGTAGGGGCTAATCGACCATGGCACGTTCACTCAAGAAGGGCCCGTTCGTCGATCACCACCTCGTCAAGAAGGTGGAGGCCGCTGCGGGTAGCAAGAAGCCGATCAAGACCTGGTCGCGCCGTTCGATGATCCTGCCGGAAATGGTAGGCATCACCATCGCCGTTCATAACGGCAAGAACCACGTCCCGGTGCTCGTCAACGAGAACATGGTCGGCCACAAGCTCGGCGAATTTGCCATCACCCGGACCTTCAAGGGTCACGGTGGTGACAAGAAGTCGGGCAAGTAAGGAGAGATGACAATGGAAGCGAAAGCAATCCTGCGCTCCGCGCGCATCTCTGCGCAGAAAGCCCGCCTGGTCGCAGACCAGGTGCGTGGCCTGCCGGCCGAGCGTGCGGTCAACCTGCTGAAGTTTTCGGATAAGAAGGCTGCCCACCTGATCAAGAAGGTGGTGGAGTCGGCTATCGCAAATGCCGAAAACAACCAGGGCGCCGACGTCGACGAGCTGAAGGTTCAGACCATCATGGTAGATGAAGGTCCGACCCTGAAGCGTTTCATGGCGCGGGCGAAAGGCCGCGGCACCCGCATCCTCAAGCGCACCAGCCACATCACTGTGGTTGTGGGCGCCGGCAAGTAAGCGGAAAGGAAAACACCATGGGTCATAAAGTTCATCCGATTGGTATCCGCCTCGGCATTTCCAAGGACTGGAACTCCAAGTGGTACGCCAACAAGGCCGAGTTTGCTGGTTATCTGGCAGCCGACCTGAAGGTGCGGGAAATGCTGCGCAAGAAGCTTGCGCAGGCCGGCATCAGCAAGATCCTTATCGAGCGTCCGGCAAAGACCGCTCGCGTGACGATCCACACCGCCCGTCCGGGCGTGGTGATCGGCAAGCGCGGTGAGGACATCGAAAAGCTGCGCAAGGAAGTGAGCGAGATGATGGGCGTCCCGGCGCACATCAACGTCACCGAAGTGCGCAAGCCCGAGCTGGACGCGCAGCTGGTTGCCGAGTCGATCGCGCAGCAGCTGGAGCGTCGCATCATGTTCCGCCGTGCAATGAAGCGCTCGGTCGGCAACGCGATGCGCCTCGGTGCCCTGGGCATCAAGGTCAACGTCGGTGGCCGCTTGAACGGTGCAGAAATCGCCCGTTCGGAGTGGTACCGCGAAGGCCGCGTGCCGCTGCACACGCTGCGTGCCGACATCGACTATGGCTTCGCTGAAGCCAAGACGACCTACGGCATCATCGGCATCAAGGTCTGGATCTACAAGGGCGAGGTTTTCGATTTCTCCCAGGTTGGCCAGGAAAAGCAGGACGATTCCCCGCGCAACGATCGTAACGATCGCGGCGACCGTGGTGACCGTCAGCGCCCGGCCCGTGAAGCGAGGTAACGACAATGTTGCAACCCAAGCGAACCAAGTACCGCAAGGTACACAAGGGCCGTAACGATGGCCTGAGCTGGAGCGCCAATGCTGTCAGCTTCGGCGAGTACGGCCTGAAGGCAACCGCCCACGGTCAGCTGACCGCGCGTCAGATCGAAGCGGCCCGCCGCTCGATCAGCCGCTACGTCAAGCGCGGTGGCAAGATGTGGATCCGAGTGTTCCCCGACAAGCCGATCACCAAGAAGCCCATCGAAGTCCGAATGGGTTCTGGTAAGGGCAACGTGGAATACTGGGTCGCCCAGATCCAGCCCGGCCGCATGATCTATGAAATTGAAGGTGTGGGTGAAGACGTGGCTCGCGAGGCGTTCCGCCTGGCGGCCGCCAAGCTCTCCGTGACCACCACCTTCGTGACCCGGACGGTGATGTAATGGATATCAAACAACTTCGCGAAAAGTCGGCTGACGATCTGAAGGCCCACCTGACCGATCTGCGTAAGGAGCAGTTCTCGCTCCGCATGCAGCAGGTTACCGGCCAGCTGCCGAAGACTCACGAAACCCGCCGGGTCCGCCGCGAGATTGCTCGCGTCAAGACCCTGCTCGGCAGCACCAAGTAAGGATGGCCGCGATGAGCGACAATACTGAAAACAAGACGCTGCGCACGGTCGAAGGCCGTGTCGTCAGCAACAAGATGGACAAGACGGTCACCGTGTTGGTGGAACGCCTGGTCAAGCACGCCCTGTACGGCAAGTACATCAAGCGTTCGACCAAGCTCCACGCACACGACGCCGACAACGCCTGCAACG
>NZ_JBFULB010000295.1:0-4763 GCF_056400545.1 Stenotrophomonas sp. P5_A8
ACGAAGCTCAGCGTGGGAATGAGCTGCGGGGTGCCGTGACTGCAGCGTGCGACCGCGCGCTGCAGCTCGCGGCGTGGGTTGTAGCCGCTGGTTGGACTGGGCAGGCTGTCGGCGAAGCCCTGCACCCACGGCCAGCGTGGTCCATGAATCCGGGTCAGTGCATCCGAAACCGCGTTGCGGATGACCACTTCACCGATGTGCAGCGGAATCAGGAAAGCGGCGGAGATGTGGGCATTCCACACGTACAGTTCAAGCGGGGTACTGCGGACATCGAGGCTGGCTACGGCGTTCTCGTACGTCCCCATCCGGTCGGCTGACAGCGCCCGCTTCACGGCATCCTCGATCTGCATGGTCACGGCATCCCTGGTCCCTGCTGACGATCGAGGCTACGAGTGTGGCCAGATGCCGGGCATCGGGAATCCGGCCGTCGTGTGGTTGTTCTGACTACCGTTTTTCATCATTCGATTGCCGCGTTCAATTGACGCATCGCAAACAACGCGCCCCGTCCCGTTTTGCGTCAACAAAGGTTGACGTGGYCGTGCCGGCCCCGTAATTTTCTGCCTACGCGCCACCGGGACTCGCGGATGGGAATCCCATCTCCCCCCGGGGACAAGAGGTAAGCAAAGGGTCCCGAAAGGGGCCCTTTGTCTTTTCCACCTCGGGCGCTGCACCACGGCGCCTGCCCCCGGTTCCCGGCACGTTCCGGGCCGGCCCGTTACCATGTCCGACATCTTCCACGTGGCATGGCTATGGACAAGGTATTCATCGAAGGGCTCGAGATCGATGCCCTGATCGGCATCTACGACTGGGAACGGCGGATCCGCCAGACCCTGCGTTTCGACCTGGAAATGGGCTTCGACAACCGCCGCCCGGCTGCCAGCGACGACATCGCCGATACGCTCAACTACAAGGCGGTGAGCAAGCGGATCGACCAGTTCGTGCGCGAGTCCGACTTCGGCCTGGTCGAAACACTGGCCGAGCGCATCGCCGAGATCGTGCTGCGTGAATTCAATGTGCAATGGCTGCGCCTGAAACTGAGCAAGCCCGGTGCGGTGCGCGGCGCGCGCGCGGTCGGGGTGATCATCGAGCGCAGCGCGCAGGATCTGGCAACCCCCTGATAACCCGGAACGGAGATCGATACACGATGTTGGATGCGGTAGTGGCAACCCGGTGGCTGGACAGTGTGCAGCAGACCCTGGAACCCTGGCCTTGGGCCTACACCCTGCTGGTGCTGGCCGTGTTGGCGCTGGCGGCCTGGCTGGCCAACTTCGTCACCAAGAAGGTGCTGTTGCGCGGCCTGCGCAAGCTGGTGAACCGTTTGCCCGGGCACAACCCCGGCAACGAAGGGGGCAACAACCTGCGGGTGATCTCGCGGTTGTCCAACGTGGTGCCGAGCATGGTGATCGCCGCCGGCATCCGCATCGTGCCGGACCTGCCGGTGGAGCTGGTCGACTTCGTCATCGGCGCCTGCCGGGCGTGGGCGGTGCTGACGGTGGCGCTGGCGGTGTCGCATGCGCTGGATGCGGCCAATGACCTGTACGAGCGCCGCCCGGACGCGCGCAACAAGCCGATCAAGGGATACCTGCAGGTCGTAAAGATCGTGGTGTTCGTGATTGCCGGCCTGTCGATCGTGGCCACCCTGCTGGGGGTCAAGCTTGGTCCGCTGGTCACCGGCCTCGGCGCGGCCACCGCGGTCCTGATGCTGATCTTCCAGGACACCATCCTGTCGCTGGTGGCCAGCGTGCAGATCAGTGGCGATGGCCGGGTGCGGCTGGGCGACTGGATCGAGATGCCCAGCCAGAACGCCGATGGCGATGTCATCGATATCGCCCTGCACACCATCACGGTGCAGAACTTCGACAAGACCATCACCACCATCCCGACCAAGAAGCTGGTGACCGAGTCGTTCAAGAACTGGCGCGGCATGCAGGAAGCGGGCGGGCGCCGGATCAAGCGCGCGCTGTACCTGGACCAGCACAGCGTCGGCTTCGTCGATGCGCCGATGCTGGTGCAGCTGGAGCAGTTCGCGGTGCTGGGCGATTACCTGCGCGACAAACAGGCCGAGCTGCAGCAGTGGAACGCCGGGCTGCAGGCCAAGGGCGTGGCGGCGGTGAACGCGCGCCGGGTCACCAACCTGGGCACGTTCCGCGCGTATGTGGAGCGCTACCTGYAGCAGCATCCGGGCATCCATACGGACATGACGCTGTTGGTACGGCAGTTGCAGCCCACGACCCAGGGCCTGCCGCTGGAGATCTACTGCTTCACCCGCACCACCGCCTGGGGCGAGTACGAGGGCATCCAGTCCGATGTGTTCGACCACCTGCTGGCGACCTTGCCGGCCTTTGGCCTGCGGGTGTTCCAGGAATCCAGCGATGCGATGTTAATGGCCGGGCAGCAGCGTCTGGCCTCGCCGGAGTAAGCTCCTGAGCCCCCGTTGCCGTGCTCGCGGCAACGGGGTTCTTCCCAGGGGGAAGAAAAATGAACGCCAAAATCATTCACAACGGGTCCGGGAACGCTAGAATCCCGGCCTTGTAAACGTTTTCATAAGGACAGCCGGTGGCCGCCGATCGTATCGAAACCCTCATTGCCAAGATGACCGTCGAAGAAAAAGTCGGCCAGCTGGGTGTGTTCGCCGACATGGTCCGGCCGTTCGCCCCGGACGTGAATCCGGAAGCCAACGTGCTCAACGCCGACCAGGTGCTGCAGCAGGTGCGCGAGGGCAAGGTGGGGTCGCTGTTCAACGGCGTCGGCGTGGAAGCCGGCCGGCGCATCCAGCAGGTCGCGCTGGAAGAAAGCCGCCTGGGCATCCCGGTGATCCTGGCCGCCGATGTCATCCACGGCATGCGCACCGTGTTCCCGATCCCGCTGGGCGAAGCGGCCAGCTTCGAGCCGGACCTGGCCGAGCGCACCGCCCGCGCCACCGCGGTGGAAGCCACCGCTGCCGGCCTGCACTGGACCTACGCGCCGGCGGTGGACATCGCCCGTGACCAGCGCTGGGGCCGCGGTGCCGAGGGCGCCGGTGAAGACGTGGTGCTGGGCTGTGCGTTCGCCGCCGCCCGTGTGCGTGGCTTCCAGGGCCCGGACCTGCGTGCCGCCGATGCGCTGCTGGCCACGCCGAAGCATTTCGCCGCCTATGGCGCGGTGATGGCCGGCATGGAATACAACATGGTCGACATTTCGCCGCAGACCCTGCGCGATGTGCACCTGCCGCCGTTCCAGGCCGCCTTCGAGGCGGGCGCGCTGACGGTGATGTCCTCCTTCAACGACATCAACGGCGTGCCGGCCAGTGCCAATGCCGAACTGCTCACCGACATCCTGCGCGGGGAATGGAAGTTCCCGGGCGTGGTGATCTCCGATTACACCGCCGACATGGAGCTGGTCGCGCACGGCTATGCCGCCGATGACCGCGATGCCACCGCCAAGGCCTTCACCGCCGGCCTGGACCTGAGCATGCAGAGCGGCTTCTATGCCGAGCACCTGCCGGGCCTGATCGAAAGCGGCGAGGTGCCGATGGCCACGCTGGACGAATCGGTGCGCCGCATCCTGCGCCTGAAGGATGCCATCGGCTTGTTCGACGACCCCTACCGGTCGCTGGACCTGGACCGTGAAGCGTCCACCGCGCATATCGCCGCGCACGATGAACTCTCGCGCGATGCCGCGCGCCGTTCCATCGTGCTGCTCAAGAACACCGACGCGGTGCTGCCGCTGAAGAAGACCGGGCAGAAGATCGCGCTGATCGGCCCGTTCGTGCAGGACCGCGACAACATCGAAGGCTGCTGGACCCTGTTCGGCGACAAGTCGCGCTACGTCAGCCTGGAAACCGGCGTGCGTGAGGCGATCGGCGATGCGTCGCTGCTGGAAATCGTGCCCGGCTGCGACCTGGAAGTGGCCGTGCAGGACGGCATCGAGCAGGCCGTGGCGGCTGCACTGCGCGCCGATGTGGTGGTGCTGGCGCTGGGCGAACCGCAGCGCTACAGCGGTGAAGCGCAGTCGCGCGTGGAAATCACGCTGCCGGCCGCGCAGCAGGCGCTGGCCGAAGCGGTGGCGATGACCGGCAAGCCGCTGGTGGTGCTGCTGCGCAATGGTCGCGCGCTGGCACTGCAGGGCGCGGTGCGCAATGCGCACGCCGTGGCGATCACCTGGTACCTGGGCACCCAGACCGGGCATGCGGTGGCCGATGTGCTGTTCGGCGACTACAACCCGTCCGGTCGCCTGCCGGTGAGCTTCCCGCAGGTGTCCGGCCAGCAGCCGTTCTTCTACAACCATCCGCGCACCGGTCGCCCGGAACTGCCGACCATGTCCGAGTTCAAGGCGCGCTGGCGCGAGATCCCCAACGAGGCGCTGTACCCGTTCGGCCATGGCCTGGGTTACACCACCTTCGGCTACGGCGTGCCGCAGCTGAGCAGCGACACGCTGGGCTGGGACGACACCCTGACCATCACCACCACGCTGACCAACACCGGTGCGGTGGCCGGCGAAGAAGTGGTGCAGCTGTATATCCACGACCGCGTGGCCAKCCGCGTGCGGCCGGTGCGTGAGCTGAAGGATTTCCGCAAGGTAGCGTTGCAGCCCGGCCAGAGCACCGAGGTGCAGTTCACGCTGGATCGCCACGCGCTGGGCTTCACCGGTCGCGATGGCGTGTTCCGTGCCGAACCGGGCCAGTTCGAGTTGTGGGTGTGCGCCTCCTCGGTCAGCGGTGAGCCGGTGATCTTCGAGCTGCTGGCCGGCTGAGACGGCGGGGCGGCCACGCCGCCCCGTAGAGC
>NZ_JBFULB010000296.1:0-4757 GCF_056400545.1 Stenotrophomonas sp. P5_A8
TCCTGATACCAGCGGGCCAAGTCCGAGCGCGTGATSGCRTKGACCTTRRMCTTYGSCCCCAAGAACGMSACCAATGCCTCGATSGCSGTYTTCTTGATCGTGTAGGYCTTGGGCAGAGTTGARGGCTTGAGCGTCGMCARGAAGGCRTCGCGCGCCTTTCCCAASGTGATSGTCTCGATSGCCTGSGCMGGTGGCGTTGCGGATGTGCAGGTCACCTGCGGCCAGATCTCGCGAGCCGGYCCCCGGCKGGCTGCTGMAGGCTGCTGKAGCGTGGCCGCCATCGCTTCCAACTCCATGAGCTGCCKRTAGAGCTTCAAGTCCTTSGGACTRTCRATCTGCCATTGCTCCGTGACCGTCCCGTCCGWTGCCCGGGTGCGGTTCAACGTGAGCTCGCGMAGGTTCTCAGCRCTCGTCAAACGATCAATSAGRAGGTCAGCATCCGTTTTGSYGAGCTTGGCCACGCGTTGATCCTTCAACTGTGCGAAGAGYCGAGCATAGCCTGCRCCCAGCACGACYGCACGCACRTGGGCCTGAGCYAGGTCTTTCGTTCGAAGGRTGCGTTTGATCAGCCGGCAGTCGAGCACGGCGTGRAGGTCRACRGGAACRCGCTGGACGAASGACCAGCGACCGGTCTCGGACCGACTCAAATGGTGRGGGATGCGCATGCGATTGTCGCCTCTGCATGCTTTCCGCCTGCCAATCAGGACACATCAAAAATTCATATTTAGAATCAATGAGTTATACGCGATTGGCGGAGAGAGTGGGATTCGAACCCACGGAAGGTTTGACCCTTCGCCGGTTTTCAAGACCGGTGCCTTAAACCGCTCGGCCATCTCTCCGTATCGGTAGCGCTGTCTGCGCACCGCGTGCCCAGGTCATTTCAACCCCGGCATCCGGTCGGGGCAGCGCCCCGTCCGGCATGGCTCCCCGGCACTGGCCGGGGGTCGCATTCTCGCATTTCAGGTGGGTTTTGCCCACCCGGCCGGTGCCGGGCTCAGCCCGCATCCACCGCCAACGCACCCAGCGCGCTGGCCTTGATCTTCTCCTTGGCCCGCTCGCACGCGCCACCGCAATCCAGGCGCGAGGCCTCCAGTTGTGGCGGCAGGTGTTCGGCCAGGAAGTCGATGAACACCCGCACCGCCGGCAGCAGGCCGCGGCGCGAGGCGAACACGGCGTGGCACACGCCCTGCGGCAGCGACCATTCCGGCAGCACCACTTCCAGCTCGCCGCTGCGCACGGCATCGGCGCAGACGGTCTCGGGCAGCATGGTGATGCCGAAGCCGTCCTTGACCATGMTTTGCAGCAGCGGGAAATCGAAACCGGCCACGCGTGGCTGCAGGTCCACGCGGCGCACCGCGCCTTCGGGGCCGTGCAGTTCCCAGCGCTGGCGGGCTTCGTCTTCGCTGATGCTCAGGGTGACGTGGTTGGCCAGTTCGTCCGGGTCCTTGGGGCGGCCGGCACGGTCGAGGTATTTCGGGCTCGCCACCAGCAGTTCCTGCACCTGGCCGAAGCTGCGCATGACCAGGCTGCCGTCGTCATCCAGCCGCGAGCGCACGCGCAGGGCGACGTCGTAGCCCTCGTTGATGATGTCCACGCGGCGGTTGCTGATGTTCAGCTGCAGCCGCACCTTGGGGTACTGGGCCAGGAACTTGGGCAGCAGCTTGGGCAGCTGCATCTGCGCCAGCGACACCGGCACGCTGGCGCGCACCAGGCCGCGTGGCTCGGCGCTCAGCCGGTCCACCACTTCGCGCGCGGCCTGGGCCTCGGCGAGCATGGTCTGGGCGTGGCGGTGCACGCTGGTGCCCACGTCGGTCACCGCGAAGCGGCGCGTGGAGCGCTGCAGCAGGCGTACGCCGAGGTCGGTTTCCAGCTGGCTGATACGGCGGCTCAGACGGGATTTGGGGATGCCCAGGGCGCGTTCGGCGGCGGCGAAACCACCGTGGTCGACCACCATGGCGAAGTAGTAGAGATCGTTGAGGTCTTGCATACCGAAGTTCCAGATATAGAACAATACGTGGTATTCAACCACCTTTATTCCAACCAAGCAACAACCTAACCTGTTTTCCGTCGGCGGCGCGTTGCCCGCCCCTCCCAGATAACAGGTGATTGCCATGAAGCTTCTCCACATCGATGCCAGCGTCCTTGGCGACAACTCGGTTTCCCGCCAGCTCTCGGCCGCCGTGGTCCAGCAGTGGCGTGACCAGGTGCCGGGCCTGGAGGTCACCTACCGCGACCTGGACGCCCAGCCCGTTGCGCACCTGCGCAGCAGTTCGCTGGCCCAGACCGACGCGGCCGAAGTGGCCGACGCGGCGCTGGTGCTGGAGCAGTTCCTGGCGGCCGACGTGGTGGTCATCGGCTCCCCAATGTACAACTTCAGCGTGGCCTCCACCCTCAAGGCGTGGATCGACCGCCTGGCGGTGGCTGGCAAGACCTTCAAGTACACCGATACCGGCCCGGTGGGCCTGGCCGGCGGCAAGCGCGTGATCGTGGCCAGCAGCCGCGGCGGCCTGCACACCGGCGCCCCGACCGACTTCCAGGATCCGTACCTGCGCCAGGTGTTCGCGTTCTTCGGCATCGACGAGGTGGAATTCGTGCGCGCCGAGGGCATCGCCTACTCGCCGCAGCACCGCACCGACGCGATCGCTCAGGCGCTGGCCGCGCTGCCGCAGCCGCGTGAGCTGGCCGCTGCCTGAGGTGTAACCCCACGCCACTCCCTCCCCCTCGTCGTGGTGCCGTGGTGCGCGGCGCCGGTTTTCTCTCCCTTGCCGGTGTTGCGCCTGATGGCCCCTTTTGGGGCCATCTTTTTGAGATCGCGGGTACGCACTTGGCCGCCGTTGGCTCGCATTGAATCAACGTGGAAAGCGCCAGCCACGCAGGGCGTGGCCCTGCCCGCCCAGGAACAACGGAGGTAGAGCCACCCCATGGGTGGCTGCACGTGGTGCCCGAACGGTACGGCGGCCACCCATGGGGTGGCTCTACCTCCTGGATGCAAAAAACCCGCCTTTCGGCAGGTTTTTCGTTTCAGGCGATGGTCTCGATGCCGCCCATGTAGGGCTTGAGCGCGTCCGGCACGGTGATGCTGCCGTCGGCGTTCTGGTAGTTCTCCATCACCGCGATCATCGCCCGGCCCACGGCCACGCCGGAGCCGTTGAGGGTGTGCAGCAGTTCGGGCTTGCCGGTTTCCGGGTTGCGCCAGCGGGCCTGCATGCGGCGGGCCTGGAAATCGCCACAGTTGGAGCACGAGGAGATCTCGCGGTAGGTGTCCTGCGAGGGCAGCCACACTTCCAGGTCGTAGGTCTTGATCGCCGAGAAGCCCATGTCGCCGGTGCACAGCAGCACCTTGCGGTACGGCAGGCCCAGCTTCTCCAGCACCACTTCGGCGCAGCGGGTCATGCGCTGGTGTTCTTCGTCGCTCTGCGCCGGGGTGCAGGCGGCCACCAGTTCGACCTTCTCGAACTGGTGCTGGCGGATCATGCCGCGCACATCGCGGCCGCCGCTGCCGGCTTCGGCGCGGAAGCACAGCGAGTGG
Organism: Stenotrophomonas sp. P5_A8; assembly: GCF_056400545.1. NCBI lineage: Bacteria > Pseudomonadati > Pseudomonadota > Gammaproteobacteria > Lysobacterales > Lysobacteraceae > Stenotrophomonas > Stenotrophomonas sp. P5_A8. The sequence goes on from NZ_JBFULB010000296.1 coordinate 3,530, forward strand.
GCAGTCATGCGCAGCGGCAGCTGGTCGGCGTCGACGATGTCATCGCGCACGATGTTGGTCAGCGGCACTTCCGAGGTCGGGATCAGGTAGCGCGTGGACTCGCCCACGGCGGTCTTGAACAGGTCGTCTTCGAACTTGGGCAGCTGGCTGGTACCGCGCAGCGACTCGGCGTTGACCAGCGCCGGGACGTTCGTTTCTTCATAGCCGTGCTCGCCGGTGTGCAGGTCGAGCATGAACTGCGCCAGCGCGCGGTGCAGGCGCGCGATCGGGCCGCGCAGCACGGTGAAGCGCGAACCGGACAGCTTGGCGGCGGTCTCACCATCGAGCCAGCGGTTGCGGGCGCCCAGTTCGACGTGGTCGAGCACGGGGAAGTCGAACGCGCGCGGGGTGCCCCAGCGCTTCTGTTCTACGTTCTCGGTCTCGTCCTTGCCGGCGGGCACGTCGTCGGCCGGCAGGTTGGGGATGCCCAGGGCGATGGCTTCGATCTTGTCGCGCAGTTCGTCCAGGGCCACTTCCGAGGCCTTGAGCTCATCGGCGAAGGCGGCCACTTCGGCCATGATCGCCGAGACGTCTTCGCCCTTGGCCTTGGCCTGGCCGATGGCCTTGGAGCGGCTGTTGCGCAGGCTCTGCAGTTCCTGGGTACGCACCTGGATGCGCTTGCGGTCCGCTTCCAGCGACTCCAGCCCGGACACATCCAGCTCGAAACCGCGCGAGGTGCGCAGGCGTTCTGCAAGGTCGGCGGGATGTTGGCGAAGCAGGGCTGGATCAAGCATGGCGGTGGCAGGTGGGTTCGGGTACGGAGGGGGATTATCGCCTGTTACGCGGATTTCTGCCGCCCGCGCGCCGCCATGTACCCCTCAGTCATTGCCGGCGTGGCAGAATCGGGCTGTTCACAACGGTATGGCTCATGTCCGCTTCCCGCTCTACGTCTGGCAAGAACATCACCTTCCACCTGCCCCGCCGCAGCCTGATGATCGCCGGTATCGCCTTTGGCGTCGGCATCCTCCTGTTTCTGGTGGTGTGGCTGAGCAGCCGCAACGACGAGTTCTACAAGGCCGGCCCGGCGGCAACGCCGCAGCAGGTGGCCGAGATCGAGCCGCTGCCCGAACCCCTGCCCGCCGCGGCCGGCTCCAGCGACATGCCCGATGCGAAGGCGCTCCCGGCCAATGCGGAGAAGCCGCAGCTGGTGGAAACCGCGCCGCCCCCGCCGCCGGCCGCTGCCGCCGCC
>NZ_JBFULB010000297.1:0-4750 GCF_056400545.1 Stenotrophomonas sp. P5_A8
GCGCGGGACGCTGCGGGCAGGCGCAGCCGCCTCCGGGACCGGGACGGACTGCGCCACCGGCGCGGTGTGCAAGGACGCCCGTGCGGCCGCCAGTACGGCCTCGTCCAGCGCGCTCGACGGTGCGGTGGGCGCGGGACGACCGAGCAGGCGCGCCAGCGCGCGTTCTTCCGGGGTCAGCGGCGCGGACCGGTTCATTCGGACAACCCCGCACGCAGCTTGTCCATGGCATAGCGCAGGCGCGATTTCACGGTTTCGCGGCCCACGCCGGTGATCTCGGCGATCTCTTCCAGGCTCAGTTCCTGCTCCAGGCGCAACTGCAGTACCTCGCGCTGTTCGTCGGGCAGCTGTTCCATGGCCAGCTGCAGCCGGCGGCGCTGTTCGAACTCGGACAGCTGGGTTTCCGGCGTACGCGTATCGCTCATGCGGGCGACCCGCTCCTCGGCATCACCGGGCGCGGGCGGGCGGTGCCGCGCCGCGCGCCAGTGGTCGTTGAGCCGATTGTGAGCGATGCGGAACAGCCAGGTGGTGAAGGCGGCATCGGGTTGCCAACTGGCGCGCGCGGCGATCACGCGCTGCCACACGTCCTGGAACATCTCGTCGGCCAGTGCGGCATCGCGCAGCTGGCGCAGCAGGAAGCTGTACAGGCGGCTGCGGTGGCGCGCATACAGGGTTTCGAACGCAGGCAGCTCGCCAGCGGCCCAGGCCAGCATCAGCGATTCGTCGGTTGGCAGGGCGGCGGCGTCCACGGCGCACAGGGTAAGCGCTGGGCCGGATTCCGCATAGCAGGGCAAGGGGCGGGCGGGGGCAGGGGACAACATGGGCGCGGGCAGGTGGGCGATGTCCCGTTGAACGTCCCGTGGCGATGAACGGGGTTGCGGGCTTCCACTGCCCCCCTGTCGGCGCGCTATGCTCAGGCCACAGGGGAGGTGCCGGGCATCCGGCGCCAGAAGAGATGAACATGTTGTCCAGCCAGGTAGTGACGTCCTTGGGGCATCCGGATCGTGAGTCAGTGGTCTCCGCCGCGCTCGCGCAGGCGCTGTGCGCGTTGCTGCCTGGCGATGCGCAGGTGGCCCTGGCATGGTCGGACCCGGGGCTGGGCGAAGGCTGCCAGGCGCATCCGCTGCCGGAATGCGCGTCGGCCGAGCTGCTGGATGCGTTGCTGGGCGACGCGGCCGGCGTGCATACCGCGCTGCGCCGCTGGCAGCACCAGGGCAGCGAACTGGCGGTGCGGGCGCTGACCGGCGCCAACGCGATGCCCGACGAAGCCTGGTGGGCGATCGCGCTGCGCGCATTGCAGGACGCACTGGCGCTGGCGCGGCAACGCGAGCAGATCAAGTTGCTGGAGAACTCCAAGCGGCTGCAGCAGGCGCTTTACGAGATCGCCGACCTGGCCGGTGCGGACCTGGAAATGGCCGAGATGCTGCGCCATTTCCATCGCGTGCTCAATTCGCTGATGTACGCGCAGAACTGCTACATCGTCGAGTACGACGACGTGCGCCGGCGGGTACGCTTCCTGTACTTCGCCGACCAGCGCGACAGCTTCGTGGCCGATCCGGACCGCAGTTACGAAGAGCATGAAATGCCGCGCAGCCTCACCTTTGCGCTGCTGCGCCACGGCCAGCCGCTGAGCGGGCCGTCCAACGAACTGCTGGCGGCGATGAACGACGAGTACGACCCCAGCCGGGGCCCGGAGAGCCTGGACTGGCTCGGCGTGCCGATGCTGCGCGAGGGGCGCGTGTGCGGGGCGATCGTGGTCCAGAGCTACGAGCAGCGGGTGCGCTACAACGAGGCCGACCGCACGCTGCTGGGCTACGTGGCCCAGCACATCCTGACCGCGATGGACCGGCGCCAGGCACAGGTCCAGCTGGAACKCCAGGTGGAGCGGCGCACCGTGGAGCTGCAGCGTGCCAATCGCAGCCTGCAGGACGAGGTAGTGGAACGGCGGCGCGCGGAGAAACTGCAGCTGGCGCTGTTCAACATCGCCGAGATGGCGATGAGCGCCGAGAGCCTGGCGCAGTTCTACGTGCAGGTGCATGGCGTCGTCGGTACGCTGCTGGATGCGCGCAATTTCTACATCGCGCTGGTCAACGAGGGCGGTGACGGCCTGGATTTCGTGTACTCGGTGGACGAGTACAACGCCTCGCGCGCACCGCGTCCGTTCAGCCAGGGCCTGACCGAGTTCATCGTGCGCAACCGGCAACCGTTGCTGGCCTCGCGCGACCACATCGATGGGCTGCGTGCGGCCGGACGCGTGCGTGAGTTCGGCGCGCGCTCGCACTGCTGGCTGGGCGTGCCCCTGCTCAGCGACGACGATGTGGTCGGCGTGATCGTGGTGCAGAGCTATTCGCCGGAGGTGAGTTTCACCTCGCACGACCAGCGCCTGCTGACCTTCGTTGCGCAGAACATCGGCAATGGGCTGGCCCGCCAGCGTGACCAGGAAGGCCTGCGCAACGCGCACGCCGAGCTGGAAAAACGCGTGGAGGAACGCACCCGCGAGCTGGCCGAGGTCAATGACAAGCTGCTCGGCCAGATCGGCGAGCGCCTGCGTGCCGAGCAGCGCCTGACCCACCAGGCCATGCACGATGCGCTGACCGGATTGCCCAACCGCCTGCATCTGCTCGACCGGCTCGAGGACGCGATCGCCCGGGCGAGCGCACCGGATGGGCCGGTCTTCGCGGTACTGTTCCTGGACCTGGACCGGTTCAAGCTGGTCAATGACAGCATCGGCCATGCGGCCGGCGACCAGATGCTGGTCGAGGTGGCCAAGCGGATCGTGTCGATGATGGGCAGCGGTGATGTGGTGGCGCGGCTGGGCGGCGATGAGTTCGCGATCCTGCTGCAGTGCGACCAGGGGCTGGCGTCGGCGCGCGAGTTTTCGCAGCGGATGCTGGTGGCGCTGGAAGAATCGATGTGGGTCAAGGGGCGCGAACTGTTCCCATCGGGCAGCCTCGGCATYGCGATGTGGAACCCGCGCTATCGCAATGGCGAGGAACTGGTGCGCGATGCGGACGCGGCGATGTACCGGGCCAAGGCGCAGGGCAAGGATCGTTGTGCGGTGTTCGACGAGGCCATGCGCGAGGAGGCATTGCGCAGCCTGGACCTGGAAGCGGACCTGCGCCGGGCGATCATCAACCGCGATTTCCTGCCGTACTACCAGCCGATCGTGCGTCTGAGCGACGGCGCGGTGGTGGGGTATGAGGCGCTGCTGCGCTGGCAGCATGAGCGGCGGGGACTGCTGCTGCCGAGTGCGTTTCTCGACCTGGGCGAGGAGAGCGGGCTGATCGAGCAGGTGGACTGGCTGCTGTACGAAGACGTGATCGGGCAGCTGGCACTGGGCGGGGAAGGCTATCTGTCGGTGAACGTGTCGCCGCGGCATTTCCGTTCGGCCGATTTCATCAGCCGGCTGTTCGGCCTGATCGAGGCGGCGGGCGCGGATCCGTGCCGGCTGCGGCTGGAAATCACCGAAGTGGCCCTGCTCGACGATGGTCCGCGCACGCTGCGCATCCTGCAGACGCTGCGCGAGCGTGGCGTGCTGGTGCAGCTGGATGATTTCGGCACGGGATTCTCGGCACTGTCCTATCTGCACCGGTTCCCGATCTCGACCTTGAAAATCGACCAGAGCTTCATCGCCGGCCTGCACGGCCAGGACATCCAGAGCACCTACGCGCTGGTGCAGGGCGTGCTGTCGCTGGCGCGCACGCTGGGTATCGAGACCGTGGGCGAGGGTATCGAAAACGAAGCGCAGCGGTTGACGCTGCTGCAGCTCGGCTGCGATTACGGACAGGGCTACCTGCTCGGGCGGCCGGCGCCAATGGACACGTTCGCGGCGGAGTAGTGCCGGCCGTGGGCCGGCAACTCCACATCAACGCATCAGGCGATCAACGCAGCGCGTTGCGACGCTTTTCGTCGATCCACTTGGAGGCCTGGGCCGGCTGGTAGGCGCGCATCCAGTCGAGCATGGCGTCGATGTCCGAACCGTACCAGAGGTCGGCGCGCTGTTCCGGATGCAGGAAACGCTCTTCGACCATGCGGTCGATCATGCCGATCAGCGGCGCGTAGAACCCGTCCACGTCGAGGAAGGCGCAGGGCTTGTTGCCGATGCCGAGCTGGCGCCAGGTCAGCATCTCGAAGATCTCCTCCATGGTGCCGAAGCCGCCGGGCAGGGCGACGAACGCATCGGAGAGGTCGAACATGCGCGACTTGCGTTCGTGCATGGAGCCGACGATTTCCAGTTCGGTCAGGCCGCGGTGGGCCACTTCCCAATCGGCCAGCTGCTGGGGGATGACGCCGGTGACCTCGCCGCCGCCTTCCAGCACGGCATTGGCGACGGTCCCCATCAGGCCGACATTGCCGCCGCCATAGACCAGACGCAGGCCGTCGCGGGCGATGCGGTCGCCGAGTGCGATGGCGCGCTCGGTGTAGACCGGCTTGCTGCCGGGGTTGGAGCCACAGTAAACGCAAATCGACTTCATTGGATCTTCCTGTGTTCGAGACGCTGGTGCGGCGGACACGAAAAAGCCCCGCCGATGACCGCTGTTGCGGTCTCGTGACGGGGTTCGTTCCGCAGATGCGGGCGGGGATTATCGCGCGTTACGGGCGCGGAGGCCAATCTGCACACGTGACGCCAGCCGACCAACGGTCGGCGCTACGGATGAGGGTGCACCCGGGGGTAGAGCCGACCGTTGGTCGGCTTTCGTTTTTCCTGCCGTTGCCCGACCTTCGGCGTTCGTACCGTCGGTCGCCTACCCCC
>NZ_JBFULB010000298.1:0-4744 GCF_056400545.1 Stenotrophomonas sp. P5_A8
AGTCGGTAGAGCAGAAGACTTTTAATCTTTTGGTCGATGGTTCGAATCCATCACGGCCCACCAATTGCATCAACAACTTAGGCGCCCGATGGGCGCCTTTTTTGTGTCTCCGGGATAATTGCCGGGCACTCAAGTGGCTCCACCCTCCCGTTTGCTCGACCTGGCGCCACGCTGGCGGCGGAGGATCGCGAAGTCACGCACCAATCCAGCGCACATTGCCACTGCTACCAGACTATTCCTACATCCTGAGACGGAAGCAGAGCGGTAGTATCGAGGCCATCTAAGGAAGCCGGCGTGGACTTGGGCTAGCCGTAGAGAGATGCTGTGATCGAAGACGGCGAAGCTATCAGGAGAGATGCGTGCTCAGGATCGTGTGGTTTGGGGTGGCCGCTGTGATTGGAGGTGGGCTCGCCACAGGGGACGCCGGGGCTGCCGCGATTCGCTGTGACACCTGCAGAGTCGACCGGGACTTCCGTGCTGAAGCGGTGAAGATGGGGGCGGGTACGCACCTGGTCTACAACCTGCGTGCGAATATGATTCAACAGTACTACGTGGGCCATGACAGCACCGATGCTGGTGGTGGTGAAGTTCCGCGTGCCGTGCGTTCAGCAGGACCGGTGGTGCAACGGCAAACACCGCCAGCACCTGCAGTTGAACAAATACGCCGGGGTAATGGGGGGAGTGTGGAAGTCGGCGGAACATTGCGACCCACGTACGTTGTCCCGGTTGACATGCTTGGACTCAATCCGGACGCGCGCTCCAGGACGGCGTACGACTACGTGCGAGACCAGAACCTGCGAGGGATGGTTGAGTCGGCGGTGGGCAATGTGAATGTCATCTCCCAGATTGTCGGGGGCCATGGGCTGACGGCGGCAACCGATCTGCCGCGGCTGGCCGCCAACGACACCGGCTTTCGCGACCTCACCAGGCCTATGTTCAAGGTCGTCTTCAAGGATGACTCATTTGTCATGATCACCGTCAATCCTGAGCATCAGAGTGGCGAATCCGAACAGGGTAGCGAGCGAACTGCCGCCGGGCAGTTCATCCCCTCTGACCTTCAGGGAGTCGAAGGAACGTGGACGGATCATGGTGGCGAGAATCTGGCGCGCATGGCGACGCATATGGCGTCGCTCGGTGCCACGATGACGTCCTCGGGGCCGTCTGGCGGCTCCGTGAAAGCCATCACATGTAGCGGAACCGCTGCGGCGAAGACGTGCGCGGTCGAATACAGGATCCGATAGCGCCACGTGCGTTGGGTACTGGGTTCCATCAAGCAGAAGGCCGCCCAATGGGCGGCCTTCTTTGCGTCGAAACACCGCTCAACGAAGCGGCTCAAGCTCGCCGCCCGCACGCGCGTGGCCCGTCAGCGGCCGGCGACGCGTGGCCGCAGATCGTCCACCAGCCGCTTCCTGCTGCTGCGCGCGTACTCTGCCGGCGAGAAGGGCATCGCCGCGCGGGCATAGTCATCGATGAGCTGCAGCAGCGCCGTGGGGGACACGTCCGACGGTGCGGGATCGCTGCCGTCGCCGGTGAGGGCAATGAGCTTCTCCTGCAGAACCTCCTTTCGCACGATGCCGGCACCGGTGGACGGGTCCGACACACACAGGCCGAACGTACCGCTGGCGAAGTGGGGCAGGAGCGCCTGGATTCTTGCTTCCACCTCGTTCGGGTCCTCGAACCATGCCTGCAGGGCATCGCGCAACTCGTTGGTCAACGTCGATATCACCGCATTGCGCTCGTCGCCGGGCGTCGCTCGCAGGGCAATCTGCACCCATCGCGTGTACTCGGGACGGAAGTAGGCGCCCTCCAGCACTTCGCGGGTCGGGATGACGCCGAACGCAGCCGAGCGGATCGTGCCTTGCTCACAGACGTACGTCGGCTGGGGCAATGCACCTGCCATCACCAACGCATCGACTTGCTCGACGGAGGTGCCGGTCAGTGCCGCCAACCCGGCCTTGTCCACGAAGTGATCGTGCAGATACGCCTTTAGTGTCATCGTTGTTCCATCGTGGGCTGAGCGTGCAGGACGCCGGAGCGCTTAATGCGTCCGGCGGAGACCAACATGGTACGACGCTTCCCTGGCAGGGTGATCGCGCCAAAACCGGGTGTACGGAGGCCGCCTGTGTTGATCGTTCTGGCGTCTACGTGCGCGTTCCTGCCGGAGCCGCTGGGGCCTTGGTCCAGCGGCACCGACTATGGCTACAATCGAGCCATCCCGGTAGCTCCCGGGCGCTGACCAAGTGCCACACAGTGAAGATTCTGCTGACAGGAAGTTCTGGCCGGGTCGGACGCGCGATCTTCGGCGCGCTCGCCGCACGGCACGAGGTCGTGGGTTTCGACCGCAACCCCTTCAATACCACCCGGCACGTGGCCGACATCACCGACGCGCGGGCCCTGCGCAGCGCGCTGGTCGGGGTGGACGCGGTCATTCATTCGGCGGCGCTGCATGCGCCGCATGTCGGGCTGGTCCCGGACAGCGAGTTTCACCGCGTCAATGTGGAAGGCACGCGCACCTTGGCCATGCTGGCGCGCGAGGCCGGGGCAAGTCGATTCGTCTTCACCAGTACCACGGCGCTGTACGGGCATGCGATCGTGCCGGGCCGCTGCACCTGGATCGATGAACGCACCCCACCGCTGCCGCGCACGGTCTATCACCGCTCCAAATTAGCGGCCGAACACTGGCTTGAAGATGCCGCCAGTCCGGGCTTTCAGGTGCGGGTGATCCGGATGTCGCGCTGCTTCCCGGAAGTCCCCGAGCGCCTGCTGCTGTACCGGCTGCACCGTGGGATCGATGTGCGCGACGTGGCCGATGCGCATGCGGCCGCGCTGCACAACACCGGTCCGATGTTCCAGCGCTATATCGCCAGCGGGTGGACGCCGTTCGGCCCGGAGGACTGCGAGCGCCTGGTCAGCGACCCCCGCGCGGTGCTGGCGCGGCGCTGCCCGCAGTGGCTGGCCGAATACGACCGTCGTGGCTGGACGCTGCCGGTGGTGGATCGCATCCACGATGCCAGTGCGGCCAGCATCGGCCTGGGCTGGCGAAGCCAGCGTGGCCCGGAAGCGGTCCTGGCACAGTTGGAGGCGCGCTCTATCGAGGTGTTGCCGCAGCCGGTGCGCGAGAGGGTCTGTGTGATGGAGTAAAGCGGTGACCACCGCGAGGCTGCGCCTGTCGCGCAGCCCCACCCTGATTGCAGCTGCATTGGTTACTTCTGCTGCGGATTCTTGCTGGTGTCTTTGTTGCCCTGTTCCTGCTTCTGCTGCTTGGCCAGCGTGTCCTTGCGCTCCTGCTCCTTCTGCTGGTCAGTCTGGGCGGCGGCATTCTTCTGGACGTTGTTTTCGTTGTTCTGCATGTTGGACATTGCATTACTCCATTACGACGTGATGTCGTGCGATCCACACTGGACCTGGTGGTGTTACGGAGCGGTCGCACGTGCATGAGGGTGGGGTTAGCGCCGTGCGTGACGCGGCCTGCCATTCATTGTTGCGGCACGGCAACGTCGGGCTGAATGCGGTCGCGCATAATGCGGTTCCGGCCATGGGCCATGCGATGAACGAAGGCGACAGGTGTCAGGATTCCTGAGAGGTAGCGCGCGGTGGACCCCAATGCGCCTTGCGCTGTTCTGCATGCTGATGGTGCTGGCATCGGTGTCGCGCGCTGGCGAGCGTGGCATCGCTGCAGGCGCGTCCACCGCCATGCCGCTGGTGATCGGAGAGACCTTCACCCTCGACTCGAAGGTGCTGGGCGAAACCCGTCGGATCACGGTCTACCGGCCAAGCGCCTGGAACGTACCCGCAGGCCAGCCGCTGCCGGTGCTGTACATGCCCGATGGCGGAATCGGCGAAGACTTCCTGCACGTGGCCGGCCTGATCCAGGTGCTGGTCGGCAATGCGGGCATGCGCCCGTTCCTGCTGATCGGCATCGAGAACACCGAGCGTCGCCGCGACATGACCGGGCCTACCGACGTGCCGGAGGATCGGAAGATCGCACCGCGCGTGGGCGGGTCGAGCGCGTTCCGGCGCTTCCTGCGTACCGAGCTGATGCCGCAGGTACACCAGCGCTATGCAACCACGGATGAGACCGCGATCATCGGCGAATCGCTGGCCGGGCTGTTCGTGGTGGAAACCCTGCTGCGCGAGCCGGATCTGTTCGACAGCTACATCGCGCTGGATCCGAGCCTGTGGTGGAACCGTGGACAGTTGGCCGATGACGCTGTGGCGTTGCTCACCGCGCACGCGACGCAAGGCAAGCAGCTGTTCGTGGCCAGCAGCAGCCAGCCCGACATTGCCAGGGCCAGTGCAAGGTTCAGCGCGCAGGTGAGTGGCAAGGTGCCCGGTGTACGCGTGCATTACCTGCCGATGCCCGCCGAAACGCACCAGACCCTCTACCATCCTGCCGCGTTGCAGGCACTGCGCGTGCTGTTTCCACCTGTACCGTCCACGCCCTGAACGAGGCGATCGTGCACACCACGCTGGCCTTGCGGGGCGCACAATAGGACGTCTTTTTGCTCACTGATGTTGGAGGTGCCATGAACCGTTTCGTCCTGCTTGGGGTGGGGGCGCTTGCGCTCGCGGCCTGTTCCAAACCTGCGCCGTCCGATACCGCCACGCCCGCACCCGCGCCAGATGCCGCAACGACGCCCGCGCCGACCACCGCGGCCCCCGCCACGGCAGCCGAGCCGACCCTGCAGCCGCCGTCATTCGATTGCGCCAAGGCGCAGTCCGAGTCGGAGAAGCTGGTCTGTGG
>NZ_JBFULB010000299.1:0-4716 GCF_056400545.1 Stenotrophomonas sp. P5_A8
TACCGGCCACCCGGCGCTGGACGCCCGCCTGCCCGGCGGCGGCTGGCCGCCGGCGGCGCTGTCGGAGGTGCTGCTGGCCGCGCCGGGGCACGGCGAGCTGGCGTTGGTCTGGCCGACCCTGGCGCGGCTGAGCCAGCAGCAGCAGACCATCGTGCTGATTGCCCCGCCCTACCTGCCGCATGCACCCGGCTGGGCCGGTGCCGGGCTGGCCTTGAACCAGGTGCAGGTGGTGCGGGCAGCCCCGCGCGATGCCCTGTGGGCCGCCGAACAGTGCCTGCGCTCTGCGGCCTGCGCCGCCGTGCTGTGCTGGCCGCARCAGGCCGACGACCGCGCCCTGCGCCGGCTGCAGGTGGCCGCCGAAACCGGCCAGTGCCTGGGGTTTGCCTTCCGCGACCTGCGCCAGGCGCGCAACAGTTCACCGGCGCCGCTGCGCCTGCAACTGCAAAACGGCCAGGTACGCGTGCTCAAGTGTCGCGGCGGCATGGCCCCGGCGCAGCCCTTGCCGCTGTCGCTGGCGCATTGAGCGGCCGCCGTGCACTGGGCCTGCCTCTTGTTGCCACAGCTGGCGCTGGATGCCGCCCTGCGCCAGCAGCCCGATCCGTCGGTGCCGCTGGTGCTGCTCAGCGGCCCGGCGCAGCGCCGCGTGCTGCATGCGGTGAGCCCGTCGGCCCGCCAATTGGGGTTGCGTCGCGGCATGCTGCTTTCGGCCGCGCAGGTACTCACCCGCGACATGCTCACCGTTGAACATGACCCGCGCGCCGAACAGGCCACCCGGCACCTGCTGGCCAGCTGGCTGTACGGCATCAGCTCGCAGGTCAGCCTGGCCTTCCCGCACGCGCTGGCGCTGGAGATCGGCGCCAGCCGCGCGCTGTTCGGCGATTGGCCGGCGATCGAAAAGCGTCTCTGCGATGGCTTGAAGGACCTCGGTTTCCGCCATCGCCTGGTTGCCGCGCCCAATCCACATGCGGCCTGGGTACTGACTCGCGCGCATGCACGGCTGGGCGTGGACGCCAGCCAACTGGACGCCACCCTGGCGCAGCTCCCGATCGAACGCAGCGGCCTGCCCGCCGAGGCGGTCACGGTATTGGCGCGCTCGGGCCTGCGCACGCTGGGCGCGGCCTTCCAGCTGCCGCGCGAGAGCCTGGCCCGGCGTTTCCCGCCCCAGGTGCTGGCCCACCTGGACGCGCTGCGCGGAATCAGTACGCCGCCGTTACGCTATTTCCAGCCACCGGACCGCTTCGATGCGCGCATCGAGTTCGATTACGAAATCGAGTCCACCCAGGCCCTGCTGTTCCCGCTGCGTCGCCTGACCGGCGACCTGGCCGCGTTCCTGTGTTCGCGCGATGGCGGGGTGCAGCGTTTCGACCTGTGGTTCGAACACGACCAGCACCCGGACACCTGCCTGAGCATCGGCCTGCTCGCGCCCGAGCGCGATGCGGCGATGCTGTTCGAGCTGGCCCGCAACCGCGTGGACCACCTGCAGCTGCCGGCCGGCAGCCGTGGCCTGCGCCTGCAGGCCGAGCACCTGCCACCGTTCGTGCCGGCCGCGCGCGACCTGTTCGACCCGCGCCCGCAACAGGCGATGCCCTGGGAACAGGTGCGCGAACGCCTGCGCGCGCGCCTCGGCGACGATGCCGTGCAGGGCCTGGGACTGCGTGCCGAGCACCGCCCGGAACGGGCCAGCGGCGATGCGCACGGCGCGCCCAAAGGCCCGCCGCCGCCGCTGCCCCTACGCCCGGGCTGGCTGCTGCCGCGCCCGCAACCGCTGCTCGATCCGCACCTGCGCATCCTGTCCGGCCCCGAACGGATCGAATCGGGCTGGTGGGACGAAGGCGATATCCGCCGCGACTACTACGTGGTGGAAACCGCGCAGGGCCAGCGTGGCTGGGCCTATACCAGTGCCGACACGCGCGGCGGCCCGTGGATGCTGCACGGCTGGTTCGCATGAGCACCGCCCTGCCCGACTACGCCGAACTGCACTGCCTGTCGGCCTTCAGTTTCCAGCGTGGCGCGTCCATCGCCGAGGAACTGTTCGCCCGCGCCAAGGGCCAGGGCTACCGCGCGCTGGCGATCACCGACGAATGCTCGCTGGCCGGCATCGTGCGCGCCTGGCAGGCCGCGAAGAAACACGACCTGGCGTTGATCACCGGCGCCGAGTTCCAGATCGAGGACGGCCCCAGGCTGGTGCTGCTATGCACCGACCTGGCCGCCTACGCCGGCCTGTGCCAGCTGATCACCACCTGCCGCCGGCGCGCGCCCAAGGGCGAGTACCGCTGCGTGCGCGAGGACTTCGATGCGCTGCCGGCCAGCCTGCTGTGCCTGTGGCTGGACCGCACGCCCACGGCAGAGGATGCCGCCTGGCTGCAGGCGCGCTTCGCGCAGCGGCTATGGCTGGCGGTGGAGCTGCACCGTGAGGCCGACGATGCGCAACGCCTGGCGACGCTGCAACGTTTCGGCGACGAACACGCCCTCCCGCTGGTGGCAAGCGGTGATGTGCACATGCACGTCCGCCGCCGCCGCGCCCTGCAGGACACCCTCACCGCGATACGCCACCACTGCACCATCGCCGATGCCGGCTGGCGGCTGTTTCCCAACGGCGAGCGCCACCTGCGCACCCGCCAGGCGCTGGCCGCGCTGTACCCGCCCGCGTTGCTGGCCGAAACCCTGCGCATCGCCGAACGCTGCCACTTCGACCTCAAACAGCTGCACTACACCTACCCGCGCGAACTGATCCCGGCCGGGCACGATCCGGCCAGCTGGCTGCGCACGCTGGTCGAGGAAGGCATGCAATGGCGCTGGAAAAGCGGTGCCACCGCCAAGCAGCGCGCGCAGATAGAACACGAACTGCACCTGATCCACACCAAGCAGTACGAGTCCTACTTCCTGACCGTGCACGACATCGTGCGCTTCGCGCGCCGCCAGCAGATCCTGTGCCAGGGCCGCGGCTCGGCGGCCAATTCGTCGGTGTGCTACGTGCTGGGCGTGACCGAGATCGACCCCAGCGACATGGAGCTGCTGTTCGAGCGCTTCATTTCCGCCGAGCGCGACGAACCGCCGGACATCGACATCGATTTCGAACACGAGCGCCGCGAGGAAGTGCTGCAGTACGTGTTCAACCGCTATGGCCGCGAACGCGCCGCGCTCACCGCCGTGGCCATCAGCTACCGCGGCCGCAGCGCGGTGCGCGACGTGGCCCGCGTGCTCGGCCTGCCGCCGGACCAGGTCAACGAACTGGCCGCGTGCCTGGACCGCTGGAGCAGCCACGAACCCCTGCCCGAGGCCCTGCGCGAGCGTGGCTTCGACCCGGACACGCCGTTGATGCGGCGGGTGGTGGCATTGACCAGCGAACTGGTCGATTTTCCGCGCCACCTGTCCCAGCACCCGGGCGGTTTCGTGATTTCCGAACACCCCCTGTCCACGCTGGTGCCAGTGGAGAACGCGGCCATGGCCGATCGCACCGTGATCCAGTGGGACAAGGACGACCTGGACGCCACCGGGCTGATGAAGGTCGACTGCCTGGCGCTGGGCATGCTCACCGCCGTGCGCAAATGCCTGGCCATGCTGCACGCGCATGGCGCGCCGAAGATGGGCATGGCCGATATTCCCTCCGGCGATGGCCCCACCTACGACATGATCTGCCGCGCCGACACCCTGGGCGTGTTCCAGATCGAATCGCGCGCACAGATGGCGATGCTGCCGCGCATGCAGCCGCGCTGCTTCTACGACCTGGTGATCGAAGTGGCGATCGTGCGCCCCGGCCCGATCCAGGGCGACATGGTCCATCCGTACCTGAACCGGCGCAAGAAGCTCAAGGAAGAAGGCATCGAGGAGATCGACTACCCGCCCGCGCTGGAGAAGGTCTTCAAGCGCACCCTGGGCGTGCCGCTGTTCCAGGAACAGGTGATGCAACTGGCGGTCGCCGCCGCCGGCTTCAGCCCCGGCGAGGCCGATGCACTGCGCCGCTCGATGGCGGCGTGGAAGCGCCATGGCGGGCTGGAGCCGCACCGCGACAAGCTGCTCACCGGCATGGCCGCCCATGGCCACAGCCGCGAATAYGGCGAGCGCCTGTTCGAACAGATCAAGGGCTTCGGCAGCTACGGTTTCCCGGAGAGCCACGCGGCCAGCTTCGCGTTGATCACCTATGTCAGCTGCTGGCTCAAGTGCCACCATCCCTCCGCATTCGCCGCCAGCCTGATCAACAGCCAGCCGTTGGGCTTCTACACGCCCGACCAGATCCTGCAGGACGCGCGCCGCCATGGCGTGCCGGTGCTGCCGGTGGATGTGCGCCACAGCGACTGGGACTGCACGCTGGTGGCGCCCACCGCACCCGGGCGGYCGTTCGGCATCCGCCTGGGCCTGCGCCTGATCGACGGCTTCAGCGAAGACGTGGCCACCGCGCTGGTGCAGGCACGCGCACGGCTGCCGTTCGAGAGCGTGGCCGATCTCAGCCAACGCGCGCGGCTGGACCGTCGCCACCAGGGCCTGCTTGCCGACGCCGGCGCATTGAAAGGCCTGAGCGGGCATCGCCATCGCGCGCGCTGGGAAGTGTCCGGCGTGGAAAAACCGCTGCCGCTGTTCGACACCGCGCGCGCCACCGTCGAAGCCAGCGTGCCGTTGCCGCTGCCCAGCGCTTTGGAGGACATGCAGGCCGATTACAACAGCACCGGCACCACGCTCGGCCGGCACATGGTGTCCTTCATCCGCCCGCAACTGCGC
>NZ_JBFULB010000300.1:0-4712 GCF_056400545.1 Stenotrophomonas sp. P5_A8
GAGCAGTGGCGCGCCTTACGTCTGGCGCGCAGGGACGGGCAGCGTGGCCTATGAAATCGGGATGGGCGTGGAATCGTTGCATTATCCGCGCGAGCAGTGGACGCAGATTCCCCGCTTCGACATCCGCGTGGGCGTCACAAGGAAAAGCCCCTGATATCCAGCTAGCGCGGCACCCGCACCATCCGGTTGAGCAGGTGCTCCACCACGCCAGGCGGGTCCGCGGTGCGGCCCACGTGCGTGCTGGACATCTGCACCACCGAGCTGCGCTTGGCGGTGAGGAAGTGGAAGCGCGCACGCGCCGGCAGCTGTGCGATCGGGCCGGCACCGACATCGCCCCGGCAGATCGCCACGATCGCATCCAGCCACGGCTGCAGCGCGTCCAGATCCAGCGCCGGCGCAAAGGCGTGCAGGCGTGCCGGATCAATCTCGATCGCGGCCTCAAGATGCTTCGCCCCGGGGCACGACACGATGACTCCGACGTTGATGAACTCCTCGCGTTCGACGCGGGGCACCACGCGGATCACCGCATAGTCATAGGTGTGCAGCGTGGGCACGGACGGCCTCCTGGACGAAGACGGCACGCACCTGCAGGCGGCGCTTGAGATAGGTGATGTAGGCCTGGCGATACGCCGCCGGGCTGTCGAACAACGGCTCATCCACCAGCCAGCTGTCCGGCACCAGCGCGACGATGCGCTCGATCTCCGCATCGGGCAGCAAGGCGGCGAGCGTGGCATCCACCTCGGCGATCTTCGTCGCGAACGGCAGCAGCACGTGGTCGCGGATCAGCACGAAGGGCTTCTCGCAGGCATCGCCGGCAGTGGCCCAGTCGTGATGGAAGTACATCGCCGCACCGTGGTCGATCAGATACAGCTTGCGGTGCCAGACCATCAGGTTCGGGTTGCGCGCGGTGCGGTCCACGTTGCTGGTGAGGGCATCGAACCATACGATGCGCGAGGCCAGGTCGGCGTCCAGCGGCATCGCGGCCGGATCGTAGTTGATCGCGCCGGGCAGGTAGTCGCTGCCCAGGTTGAGGCCCTCGCTGGCGCGGATCAGGTCCTGGATCTCCGGATCCGGCTCGGTGCGGGCAAACTCGCGGTCCAGCTCGACGAACACGATCTCCGGGATCGGCAGCCCCACGCTGCGTGCCATCTCCCCGGCGATCAGCTCGGCGATCAGCGCCTTGGGACCTTGCCCAGCGCCACGGAACTTGAGCACCACCATGCCCTCGTCGTCGGTCTCGACAACGGCGGGCAGGGAGCCGCCTTCGCGGAGTGGGGTGATGTAGCGCAGGGCGTGCACGGTTCGCACGGGGCATATCCAGCAGGAAAGGAAGAAAGGGTACCGCAAGCGGCTGCTTGCCGGACTTTGCGGCGGCGGGAATCGTGCGGCGCGTCTTGACCTGCCCCCTGGTGGGGTCTAGAAGGCAGGGGTCAACCCGGCTCGCGACAGAGGTCATATGAAGAGGATCATCGCCGCATCGCTCGCACTGGTGCTGCTGCAGGCACCCTCGACATCTGCCGCGCCCCGGGCGGGTTCACCCCTGGCAGGGCGCTGGACGCTGGATGTAGCAACGTTGCCGATGCCGGCGGATGCCCGCCCGCAGAGCGTCAGCCTGGAGTTCGCGGAAGTGCCCGGCGGCAAATGGTCCTCGCGTGTCGCCATCGTCGAGCACAGCGGCAACCGACTGGAGGCCAGCTCGACCATGGCGCTGGACGGCACGCCGGCCCCGGCCACCGGCACTTATGCGGTGGACCGCGTGGCGGGAAAGATGCCGGCCCCCGGGGTGCTGGTGGTGCAGTTCATCTACCAGAACATTCCGCGCTCCACCCGCGTGTACACCGTCAGCGCCGACGGCAAGGTCCTGACTGAAACCGAGGCCTATTTCCGGGACGGTCAGCCGGTGCTGCGTACGGCACATTTCGATCGCGTCAGGGAGTGATGGCTTGCTCAGCCGTGGCGACCTGACGGCCCCCGTTTCGGGCGTATTGGCAAGCCGTGGCCGGCATGCGATCTTGCCGGCCACATGGCCACATGGCCACATGGCCACACGGCCACGGGGCGAAAGGATGGGAAAGGGATTTGCGTATCTGGCACTGACGGTCATCGGTGCGCTGATGCTGTGGGCAACCGGTCAGTTCGACGATGTGGCCGGTGGCACCAATTTGCGCAAGCGCGAGGCGTACTGGCAGGCGCAGGTGGATGATGCTGCATTGCAGGGCAAATCCCGTGCTGCGGTGAAAGCGTTCGCGGCCGCGCCACATTTGATGCTTCAGTGCGAGAAGACCGCTGTTGCCTCACACCTCACCGAATGCGTAGCGGACGATCCCCAGGCCAGAGGCGGTACCGCCACGCACCCGATGACGTTGCAACTGGCTTTCATGTTACAGGGCGACACCTTGCATACCTTTGCGACCAGCCCGCGATCGCCGGAGTAGTCCTGCCTGCAATCGTTGTCCTCGGCCAGCTAGTGCGACAGCATCCCGCGCTGCTGCTCTTGGGTTCGCTGCTGGGTCTGTTCCTGTGCCGCGCTTTCCGCGGCGCGCTGATGGGTGTTCCGCAGCTGCTGCATGCTTTCCGCTACCGGCCGCTGGGCGGCCTCGGCCGTATCGGTGGACGCCCGTAGCGCGGCCGGATCGTCCAGCGCTCCCTTCACCACGAAGATGTTCTGTGCTGCGGCCGCGTCGGCGGTCTGTCGGCTGAGCACCACGTGGTCCACGCGGTCCAAACCGTTCTCCCTGGCGACCACCAGCAGGCTGGCACTCAAGCGTTCGCTGGTCGCGTCGAAGCTACGCCCGTTGGCGGCATCGAGGGCGGCCACCTTGTCGCGAATCTGCTCGTGAAGGGCGCGGTCGGCCGCACTCGACAGTGGCATGTCATGCGCCCGGATGGGCAGCCCGGCGAACTCCCGGGCGGCACTGGGCACATGGGCATGCGTACTGGCGGTATGGTCGAAATGCTGCAGCGTCGGCGGCGTGGTGCTGCTGTCGTAGTAGGGCTGGGGCGCCGGCGTTCCCGCACCCAGCGTGATCCCATTCTGTTCCAGCAGGCTTTCCTGCAGGCCGAGCTGCTGCATGTTGATTGTCATGCGCACACGCCCATCCGGGGCGGGACTTAGCGCTTCGTACTGGCTGGCGCGACCGACAGCGTAGGCGCCGTAGTAGTTCGTGTAATCGGAGTTACGCCCGTGTCCAAGACGCGCTAGATCCCCTGGCTTGTCGAAGTAGTTCTCCGCCATCCCTTCAATATTTGCTGGGGAGGGAGTGATGGTCAGGTCCTGGTTAAGAGCGAGATTGCTCCGCGCTTCGTACGTCAGGCCTGGTTGATGCAACTTGATGACGTCCTTCGCTCGGCCATTGGAGAGGTAGACATCCTCCAGAGTCGCGTCGGGATTCTCCTGCCGGATCTTTCCGACCAGCGCGTTCCAGCCGGCAATGTTGGCTTCCGCCTCGTCGCGGCGATTGGTCGCGATGATGTTTCCGATTGCCCTGGTGTAGTCATGATCGGTGGAGCGTGCGGATCCAAGCTCCCTTTCAAACTGAGCATATGCCTGCGTGGTGGCTGCGTGATTGAAGCCATGCTGGATCTCATGGCCAAGCACAAAGGTCAGTTCGGCGGCGTCATGCGGCCTTTCTCCATCTGGCGCAGCTAAAGTAGCAGCGGGAAGGTTGATGGTCTTGGTGCGACCATCGTACGTGCCGCCGGCACTGACAGTTGAAGGTAGCAGGGCGAAGTGCTGGAGATGTCCCGCTCCGATTGCTGCATCGACCTGGGGTGCAAGCTGAGGCGAGCCTTCAATCACGCTACGTAGATTGGACACCTGTTCGGGTGTCACGCTTGGAGTGCGGCTAAATTCAGACAGTAGTGCTTCCGTCTCCGCGCTTAGTGTGACCATGCGGGCGCCTCCTTACTTAACCCTGAGTGCGAGAACGCAGGATCGATGACCGTTGGAAGAAGGCGTTGCGCTTCCCCCCGTCGAATCAACTTCGACGGATATACCGGGCCGATAAAATCGATCGTACATTACTCTTCCGTGCTCACCATAGACCTGTTCACGCTTGAAGCCCGCAGCGTCCAGTTCCGATGCTACGTGTTCAAAGTCAAGGCTGCAGATATCCATCGCGGGCGTGTCTCTACGTGGGCTGCCATCAAGAAATTCAAGGTCCAGCCGAGCATGTGGATTGCCTGCGTTCCTTAGGACGAGCGCAAAACCCCATTGTGCGGTGATGTCGCCACTGTAGCCGAACTTCTCAGCTCCGAAAGACGTTGCCGGCGCCTCTACTGCAGCAGCGAGATCATCAACTGAGATGTCCCCTACCGACGAAACGCCCTTGACCAACCTGAGGATGCTTCTCAGCAAGCTCTCGGCAGTAAAGGGTTTCGGAGTGGTAGTGGAGACTCCTGCAGATGTCATGGCAATTTCCTTGATTTCCTTCGTGCTTCTTGCGCTTGCGCACGCGCAGAGCGAGGTGGCTAGGATAGCGGTGATGAGTAGTCTTGATGAAAGGAATTTCGACATTGACTTTCCCTGCTGACCGTTTGAATCGGTCAAGTTGATTTCCGACCAAGCTCGCGGTAAAGATACTTCCTTCCGTTCCTGTGGCCACGGCGCGGTGTCTTCGCCGAGTCTACGACCCATAAGCTGAGGTGTGCCCGGTCTCTTTGATAGGGCATGATTATCCGTTGCACTGGCCTGCATCGCGAGATTGCAGGAC
>NZ_JBFULB010000301.1:0-4702 GCF_056400545.1 Stenotrophomonas sp. P5_A8
CGCAGCGCGGCAATGATCGACSCCGGTAGTGCCGAGCCACGCTCGGCAGGCCACGCACAGCGTGGCAATGATCGAMCCCGGTAGTGCCGAGCCAYTCTCGGCAGCCCACRCGCAGCGCGGCAATGATCGACCCCGGTAGTGCCGAGCCATGCTCGGCAAGGCCCTTGCACCTAGCAATTACCGACGCCTGGAGCAGCCGAGCATGGCTCGGCTCTACCGCCCCCCAATCCCCCTGTCCGTCTGCGCGATAATCCTCGCATGAGCACCGTTCCCGAACTCACCCCCGGTCAGGCCCGCGCACGCATCGCCAGCGGCGCCCTGCTGATCGACGTCCGCGAGGCGCACGAGCGGGCCAGCGGCATGGCCGAAGGCGCGCTGGGCATCGCCAAGGGCGACCTGCTGGCCGCGCCGGCGACGCATCTGCCGGCCACCGACCGCGAGTTCGTCCTCATCTGCCAGAGCGGCAAGCGCTCGATGGACGCCGCGCTTGCCTTGCTGGATCACGGGTATACCCACGTGGCGTCGGTCCACGGCGGCACCACCGCCTGGCGTGCTGACGGCCTGCCGCTGGTGCAGCCGCTGCAGAGCGAGGCGGACGCAGATTTCAACGAACGTTATGCGCGTCACCTGCTGCTGCCGCAGGTGGGCGTGGCCGGTCAGCAGGCATTGCTGGCTGCGCGCGTGCTGATGGTCGGGGCCGGCGGCCTCGGCGCGCCGGCCGGTTTCTATCTCGCCGCCGCCGGGGTAGGACACCTGCGCATCGCCGACGATGACGTGGTGGAGCGCAGCAACCTGCACCGGCAGATCCTGCACACCGACGCCAGCATCGGCACGCCCAAGGTGCTGTCGGCGCGCGAACGGCTGCTGGCGCTGAACCCGCAGTTGGACATCGACGCGGTGCAGGCGCGCGTCACCTCGGCGAATGTGGATGCCCTGCTCGACGGGGTCGACGTGGTGCTGGACGGCTCGGACAATTTTCCGCTGCGCTACCTGCTCAACGATGCCTGCATCCAGCACGGCATCCCGCTGGTGTACGGCGCGGTGGAGCGCTTCACCGGGCAGGTCAGCGTGTTCGATGCTGGCCGCCATCGCGGGCAGGCGCCGTGCTACCGCTGCCTGTTCCCGGAGCCGCCGCCGCCCGAATTCGCGCCCAACTGCGCCGAAGCCGGCGTGCTCGGCGTGCTGCCGGGGATGGTCGGGCTGCTGCAGGCCACCGAAGTGCTCAAGCTGCTGCTGGGGATGGGCGAGCCGCTGGTCGGGCGGCTGCTGACCTTCGATGCGTTGGGCATGCATTTTCGTGAGACGCGCCTGCGCCCCGATCCGGACTGCCCCCTGTGTGCGCCCGGCAGGGCCTTCCCCGGCTATATCGACTACGCCGCGTTCTGCAACAGCATCTGATGCGGGTCGCGGGGCAGGGTAGAGCCGACCCATGGTCGGCTGTCCTTGGCGCGGTCTCCGGCGGGGCGAGCAGCCGACCATGGGTCGGCTCTACCGGGTCTGCGCGGTGTTATGGCGCTGTTTGCGAGACGATCTGCCAAGTGAGTCCCGTCATCGTTCTGTTTTCGGCACGATAAAACCTAACACGCACGCTACTTCCATCCGAAGCTTTGCCCTATCGTTGTCTCCATCAATGTAGTTCGGGGAAACAACCGCATGGCGGTGGAAGCAGGTGCCAGTGAACTGGTGAAAGTAGTCGCCCTGCTGGGTGCGGCAGTGGTCATGGTGCCGCTGTTCCGTCGGCTTGGGCTGGGCTCGGTGCTGGGCTATTTCGCCGCGGGCCTGGCGATCGGTCCGTTCGGTTTTGGATGGTTCGCCGACCCCCAGGCCATCCTGCATACCGCCGAACTCGGCGTGGTGATGTTCCTGTTCGTGATCGGACTGGAGATGCGCCCCTCGCACCTGTGGGGGCTGCGCAACGAAATCTTCGGATTGGGCACGCTGCAGATCGTGGTCTGCGGCGCGGTGCTCACCGGGGTGTGCATGTTGCTGGGCCTGCCGGTCAAAGTCGCCTTCATCGGTGCGTTCGGCTTCGTGCTGACCTCCACCGCCGTGGTGATGCAGCTGCTGGCCGAGCGCGGCGACATCGCCTTGCCCTCGGGCCAGAAGATCGTCTCGATCCTGCTGTTCGAAGACCTGCTGATCGTGCCGTTGCTGGCGGTGGTCGCGTTCATCGCACCGGTGCAGGCCGATGCCGGTGAAACTTCGCGCTGGCTCAGCGTGGGCATCGGCGCGGGTGCGATCGTCGGGCTGGTGCTGGTGGGGCGGTTCCTGCTCAACCCGCTGTTCCGCATCCTGGCCGCAGCCAAGGCGCGCGAGGTCATGACGGCCGCTGCGTTGCTGGTGGTGCTCGGCGCGGCGTTGCTGATGCAACTGGGTGGGCTGTCGATGGCGATGGGCGCGTTCCTGGCCGGCGTGCTGCTCAGCGAATCCACCTTCCGCCACCAGATCGAGGCGGACATCGAGCCGTTCCGCGGCATTCTGCTCGGCCTGTTCTTCCTCAGCGTAGGCATGGCGCTGGACCTGACCGTTGTAGCCAACAACTGGCCGCTGATCGTGTCCGGCGTGCTCGCGCTGATGCTGGCCAAGGCGGCGTGCATCTACGCGGTGGCGCGGATCATGGGCAGCGACCACCGCCAGGCGCTGGACAGAGGCGTGGTGATGGCGCAGGGCGGCGAGTTCGCCTTCGTGCTGTTTTCCGCAGCTGCCGCGGCGGGCGTGATCGGGGTGGAGGTCAATGCCAACCTGACCGCGATCGTGGTGCTGTCGATGGCGCTGACCCCGCTGTTCGTGCTGCTGCACGACAAGCTGATGCCCGACCGCGTGATCTCGCTGGAGGGCGTGGAAGCGGCCGATGGCATGTCCGGCAGCGTGTTGATGATCGGTTTTGGCCGCTTCGGCCAGGTCGCCAGCCAGTCGCTGCTGGCGCGCGATGTGGACGTGACCATCATCGACAACGACATCGAGATGATCCAGAGCGCGGAGAAGTTCGGCTTCAAGATCTACTACGGCGACGGCACCCGGCTGGACGTGCTGCACGCCTCCGGTGCCGGCGTGGCGCGTGCCATCGCGGTGTGCGTCAACGACAGCGCGCAGGCCGACCGCATCGTCGAACTGGTCGCCCACCAATTCCCGCAGGCCAAGCTGCTGGTGCGCTCCTTCGACCGCGAACACTCCTTGCGCCTGATCCATGCCGGCGTCGATTTCCAGATCCGCGAGACGTTCGAATCGGCGGTCGCCTTCGGCGAGGCCGCGCTGGTCGAACTCGGCCTGGGCGAAGAGGATGCAGCGACCATCGCCCGCGAGATCCGTCGCCGCGATGCCGAGCGCTTCGAGCTGGAAATCGCTGGCGGCGGACTCATCGCCGGTGCGCACATGACGTTCGGTAATTCGCTGCCCGGCGTGCCGACGCCGACGCCGTTCACTGCGCCCAAGCGCAAGGCGCGCACGCTGAACGCGGACGCGTTGCCGGAAGAGGAATGACGATCAGGTAGTGCCGGCCGCTGGCCGGCAACCATGCAGCGCCATCCGGGCGGATGGGGGCGTGGGCCAGCGGCCACCACGACCGGTGGGCGAGGGGGCCTGAATCAGGGACAATGGACGACCGTCGCCCCCACGCCTGCCGCCCTCGATGAGCTCACCGACCCCCGCACCCGCCGCCCCCGCCCGCATCCTGGACGGACGCCGCATCGCCGAAGACCTGCTGGACAGCCTCAAGGTCCGGGTCGATGCCCGTCTGGCCGCCGGTGGCAGCCGCCCGGGCCTGGCCGTGGTGCTGGTTGGCGGTGACCCGGCCTCGACCGTGTACGTGCGCAACAAGCGCCGCGCGGCCGAGAAGGTCGGCATCGAAGCCTTCGATTACGATCTGCCGGCCGGCACCACCGAGGCCGAACTGCTGGCGCTGATCGACCAGCTCAACCACGATCCGAAGATCCACGGCATCCTGGTGCAGTTGCCGCTGCCGGGTATCCCCGACGCCAGCCGCCTCATCCACCGCATCGACCCGCGCAAGGACGTGGACGGTTTCCATCCGGAAAACGTCGGCCACCTGGCCCTGCGCGAGTTCGGCCTGCGCCCCTGCACGCCGCGCGGCATCGTGACGCTGCTGGGCCACACCGACCAGCCGGTGCGTGGCCGCAACGCCACCATCGTGGGCGTGAGCAACCATGTCGGCCGGCCGATGGGGCTGGAGCTGCTGATCGCCGGCTGCACCGTGACCAGCTGCCACAAGTTCACCCCGCGCGACGTGCTCGAGCGCAGCGTGCGTGACGCCGACATCCTGGTGGTGGCGGTGGGCCGTCCGGGCATCGTTCCCGGCGAATGGGTCAAGCCGGGCGCGGTGGTGATCGATGTGGGCATCAACCGCCTCGACGACGGCCGCCTGGTCGGCGACGTGGGCTTCGAGGCCGCCGCCGAGCGCGCAAGCTGGATCACCCCGGTCCCGGGCGGGGTCGGGCCGATGACCGTGGCGACGTTGATGCAGAACACCATCGAGGCGGCGGAAGCCTTCTGACCGTCTGGTCCTGACTCGCGGTCGGCACCTCCCGCGGCCGTGATCCCGGGCCGACCCGCACCTGCTGTGGCCGTGATCCCGGGCAGACCGACACCTGCCGCGGCAGCGATCCCGGGCTGACCGGCATCTGGCGCAGCCGCGACCTCGGGTAGAGCCGACCGTTGGTCGGCTGCGCCTGGATCGGTGTGCCAC
>NZ_JBFULB010000302.1:0-4670 GCF_056400545.1 Stenotrophomonas sp. P5_A8
CGTGCGCGCCGCGCCGGTTCCGGGTCAGGCGCGGGGGCCGGCGGCGGTGGCGGGGCGGCCTGTACCGCTTCCAGGTCGGCGCGTTCGTACTGCGCGCGGAACTTGGCCAGCAGCGGCAGGCCCAGCTGCTGCGAGAGTTTTTCGGTTTCGGTGGTGCCGTACGCCAGCGCGACCGGCAGCACACCGGCGCCGCGCAGCCCGTCCAGCAGGGCCTGGGCCGTGGCCACATCGGGAATCTGGGTGAGCCCGCCAAAATCCAGGATCACCGCGGCACGCCCGAACAGCTTGGGCGCACGTGCCACGCGGTCGTGCATTTCACGGGTGAGGCGTTCCACATCCAGGGTGCGGATGCGCAGGTTGGCGATGCCGRCCTGGCCGATCTTCAGTTCACCGGCCTGTTCAAAATCCATGTTCGCCGCCACCTCAGGTCCCCGTCGGTCGATGCGCGCGCAGCGGCTCGCGACGATGGCCCACCCAGGGCACGTCCGGCAGCTGGTCGCCGTAGGTGTCGTGCACCCACTGGTAACTGCACAGGTCCTTGAGCAGCATGCTGGCACGCACGTCCACGTGCTCCATGGTGTTCTGTCCGACCTCGCGGAAGCCGAAGCTGCCATGGAACAGCAGCGCCGCATCGGCGCCATGGTCCAGGAACACCTCGCAGGTCAACTGCGGGTAGCGCAGCTCGGCGTAGCTCTGCGCGTCGGCATAGAACGCACGGCCGACACCGCCGCCGCGACGGCGACTGGCGACCACGATGCGGTCGATATAGAAGAATTTGCTGTCCAGCTGCTGCTGGAACCAGGCGAAGTTGCTGCTGTCGTGCTGGCTGTCGCTGCCGAAGCCGATCAGGAAGCCGGCCAGGTTGCCGTCGCGCTCGGCGACGCGGAAATATTCAGCGGTTTCGTAGAACAGGCGCAGGCGGGCGGCATCCAGCGGCAGGATGGCCAGGCCGGCGTTGTTGTTCAGGGCCAGGACGGAATCGAGCTCGTGCTCGCGCACGTCGCGGATGACAATCGACATTGTGACTCCGTGGGGTAACGCGGTTGGCCCATCAAGGGGCCCTCGTCGGATTATTGCACGGGTGACCGGCCCCGGCGAATCGGGGGCCATGACTTATGTGGGAGTGCAGGGGCGCAGGTTCAGCCTAAGATGCGTCCATGCTGGGATACCTGAGCCAAACCCGAGTACTGCGACTGGCCGGCCTGTTCACCTGGGTCATGGTCGGCCTGCCGGTGGTCTATTCCCAGTACGAATCGCTGCTGCGCCACCGCGGCGATGGCCTGGACAGCTGGGCGTTGTGGCTGTTCACCGCTTACCTGGCCTTCGGTGCGTGCTACTTCTGGCTGACCCGCGGCCTGCGCGATGGCGGCGGGCATTCGGCCTGGTACGACCGGGTGGTGCTGCTGCTGCTCACCACCTCGGCGCTGGGGGTGAGCTACCTGAGCGGGTCGGGCCTGGGCAGCATCCTGATGATGGTCGCCGCCGGGGTGATTCCGTGGATGCTGCAGGTGCGCGGCGGGGTGCTCTGGCTGTTGCTGAGCCAGCTGGCGGTGCTGCCGGTGTACTACCTGATCCTGCGCATGCCGCTGTTCGAAGCGCTGATGCAGTCGCTGCTGTACGGCGGCTTCTCCATGTTCATCTTCGTGACCAGCCTGGTGGCGCGGCAGCAGACCGATGCGCGTGAAGAGCAGCGCAGGCTCAACACCGAGCTGCGCGCTACCCGCGTGCTGCTGGCCGAAAGCGCCCGGGTCAACGAGCGCACCCGCATCTCCCGCGAGCTGCACGACCTGCTGGGTCACCACCTCACCGCGCTCAGCCTGAACCTGGAAGTGGCCGGCCACCTCACCGACGGCCAGGCCCAGGAACACGTGCACCAGGCCCACACCCTGGCCAAGCTGCTGCTCACCGACGTGCGCGAGGCGGTCAGCCAGATCCGCGACAGTGGCGCCATCGACCTGGCCGCCGCGTTGCGCCCGCTCACCGAGCAGGTGCCCTCGCTGGACATCCACCTGGATATCGCCGAGCCCCTGAACGTGGAAGACCCCGAGCGCGCCCATGTGCTGCTGCGCTGCACCCAGGAAATCATCACCAATGCCGTGCGCCACGCCAATGCACGCAACCTGTGGATCCAGGTCCGGCGCGAAAGTGAAGGCCAGGTGGTCATCCAGGCGCATGATGACGGCGTGGGCGCCGATGGCATCGTGGTCGGCAACGGCCTGCGCGGCATGCGCGAACGTCTGTACCAGTGCGGCGGTGAGCTGCAGATTGAAACCCGCCGGGGTCAGGGCTTCCGCCTGCGCGCCTCGGTTCCCGGTGCGCCCGTGCTGCTGCTGGCCACCGTTCCTTGAGGAGTGCGTTGATGATTCGCGTCTGTCTGGTCGACGACCAAACCCTGGTGCGGCAGGGAATCCGCTCGCTGCTGGCGCTGGACGCCGGCATCGAAGTGGTGGCCGAAGCCGCCGACGGCCGCCAGGCGGTCGAAGTGGTGCCGCAGGTGCGCCCGGACGTGGTCCTGATGGACATGCGCATGCCGGTGATGTCCGGGTTGGAAGCGCTGCAGATGCTGTCCAAGCTGGGTCAGCTGCCGCCGACCATCATCCTGACCACCTTCGACGATGACCAGCTGGTGCTGGCCGGGCTCAAGGCCGGTGCCAAGGGCTACCTGCTCAAGGACGTGACCCTGGACCAGCTGGTCGGCGCGATCCGGACCGTGGCCGACGGCGGTTCGCTGGTGCAGCCGGCGGTTACCCAGCGCCTGCTGTCCGGGCTGGAGCACATGCGCAACGAGTTCGTCAGCCTGGACCGGCCCGACCCGCTGACCGACCGCGAGACCGAGATCCTGCGCCTAATGGCCAGCGGCTTCTCCAACAAGGAGATCGCCAACTCGCTGGGCGTGGCCGAGGGCACGATCAAGAACCACGTGTCCAACATCCTGTCCAAGCTGGGCGTGCGCGACCGGACCCGCGCGGTCCTGAAGGCTTTCGAGCTTCAGCTGGTCTGAGACGGGGCGCAGGCCGCTGTCGCAACCTGCGTCGCAGCCCTTGTGCGACAAGGGTTGCGGCAGGGTCAGGGAGGCCATCGGCCGAATCCGGCAAAGAAATATTGCGCATCCGCTACGTGCTGACGCGTGTGATGCGTTATCTTTCCGCTCCTTGTCTATGCAAAACCGCTGCCGGCATGGATACCGGTGCGCCAATCCTGATCTACATACCCGCGAAGCCTGCTAGGATTGGCGCTTCGCTTCAATCAACCCGGCCGTGGGATCGGCCCCGGAGACTCCTGAATGACCCGTATTATCGAGTTCCTGATCGCCTTGGGGATCGTGGCTGGCCTGTTCGTCATCATTGGCGTATGTCTGCCGGGCGAGCGCCATATTTCCGAAAGCATCGAGACCAACCGCAAGATGACGATCGTGTACGACACGGTCAACAGCCTGCGCCGCTTCAAGGACTGGAACCCGCTCTTGCTGCGCGATCCCGCCGTTGAACTGAAGCTGTCCGGCCCCGCTGCCGGCGTTGGTGCCCGCCTGGACTACGTCTCCAAGGATAATTCCCTGGGCGAAGGTAGCTGGGAGATCACCGGTTCTGAGAAGAACAAGCTGGTGTCGATCAACATCGAGGATGCCACCAAGGGCCACGACAAGAAGACCAGCTTCACCCTCGAGCCGACCGGCAAGGGTGGCCGCAACGTCAAGATCACCCAGGACTACAGCGTCAAGTACGGCTTCAACCTGATGGGCCGTTACGCGGGCCTGTACGTCAGCCGTCACATCGGTGACGACCTGAAGCTGGGTCTGTCGCGCAYGGCCAACATGCTGGCCACCGTGCCGAACATCGACTACCGCACCGCCGAAGCCCCGCTGACCGATCTGGCCATCGTGGACGTGCCGGTCGAGGACCTGCTGGTCGTCACCGCCGGTAACGTGGATCGCGGCCAGGAGACGATCACCAAGTCCATCAAGGACAACCAGGAGTGGATCAAGCGCGTGATGGAGGCCAACAACCTCGAAGCCGCCGGTCCGTTCCGCATCATCACCACCGATTTCGGTGCTGAGAAGTACGCCTTCGACGTGGCCCAGCCGGTCAAGAAGAAGGGTGCTGACGGTGCGTCCGCTGAAGCCCTGACCGTCAAGATCGACGGTGGTGCGCCGGTCAAGTACGTGCACGTTGCGCCGCATCGTTCGGCCCACGCGGCCTACACCGGCCATATGGCCGGCCTGGATATCGCCCGCAACGCCCTGCGTGCGTGGTCGGTGACCAACGGCAACGAAGTGATCGATCGTCCGTACGAGTCCTGGAAGGACGGCGTGGACAAGTCGTTCACGCCGGAAGGCACGTACGACATCTACTGGGCCGTCAAGTAAACCGACGGTTGCCGTGATGTAACGCACGACGAAAAACGCGCCGCTCCCTGCGGCGCGTTTTTTTTTGCTCCCCACCCGGAGCGCCTTGGAAGGATGYACGCATRCTCAACCTGGAACGACGCGCACGCAAACCCTCGCTGCTGGCCTGCCTCGGCGGCCTGTTGGCGGCCACGGCAGTGGGCCTGTCGGCCTACGCCTCGCACGGCATCGCCGATCCGCTGGCGCAGTCGCACGTCACTACCGCCGCGCTGTATGCCTTCGGCCACGGACTGGCGCTGGCGGTCCTCGGCCCCACCCAGCAGAACAG
>NZ_JBFULB010000303.1:0-4623 GCF_056400545.1 Stenotrophomonas sp. P5_A8
TCGTTGATGAAGCCGGGAATGGCGTCCTGCTTCCAGCCCAGCGCCGGCACCCACCAGGCGTGGATGACGTCGTCGGAGGTGATCACGAAGCGCACCTTGGTATCCACCGGCAGCACCAGGCGGTTGTCCACCTCCAGCAGGTAGTGCGGATGCGATGCCAGCGTGGGCACCTTGCCGCTCTGCCGGACCCGGTCGGACTCGCGGTCCAGGCGACTGGTGAAGGTCACGTCCTCGCCCAGGTACTCGTACTTCCACATCCACTGGTAGCCGGTGACCTTGACGGTCATTTCCGAATCGCGGGTGTCGTAGAACTTGATCAGATTGGCCGTGGCCGGCCACGCCATCACCACCAGGATGATCACCGGGATCACCGTCCAGACGATTTCCGCCTTGGTGTTGTGGCTGAAGGTGGCCGCGACGGCGCCCTTGGATTTGCGGAACTTGAAGATGGCATAGAACATCGCGCCGAACACGAGGATGCCGATGATCGTGCACACCCACAGCGAGAACAGGTTGGATTCCCAGGCCAACCGCGAGCTCTGGGTCACCCCCTTGCCCATGTTCAACTGCCACGGTTTGGGGTCGGCCGCCTGGGCCCACGCCAATGCGGGCGCCAGCAGCGCGGCCCCGCTTGTTGCTGTCTTCCCGAACGTACTGCCCCACTTGATGCGTTGCTTCATTGCCTAGACCCTTAGCGTCGTCGGTTGCAGCCATCGCTGGCCGCGAGCAAGCCTTCTAGTTTCTGAGCCAGTGCCCTGCGTTCGGCCGGTGCGAGGAAAGCCCCCACTTCCACCTGCCTGCCACTGGACGCCAGCCGGACCCTCCGCTCGTCGGCGATCAGGCGTACCCAATGCGGGTGCGCGCTGAACACCGGCGAGTGCCCGGGTGCGGGGATGACCTCCACACACGCCGGAACCACCCGGATTTCTTCCTGCCGTTCTCCACTACGCCACACACTACGCAGTGCCGCTGCCAGCAACAGGCTGTACAGCAGCGCGAACAACGGGGCGAACACGTTGCCGGCCAGCCAACCCAGGCCGGCCGCCAACCCCATCCCCCCGCACAACACAGCAAACAACAGGACGAACTGCCGGGCATCGAGCGCCCGTGGGGGACGCAGCCGCAGTCGCGTCCCTGATCCGTCCGGAGCTGTCAGCACCTCGATCATGTCGCAACCGCGTTTTCCTGCCGCGGGAAACGTCTCGATGGTAGCCCTGCACTCGCGACAGTAGCAAGGGTCCATTCACACTTTCAGGAATGGTGCAACACAGCATGGACATCGGCGGCGCTTTTGCCGAAATCAGCACAAATTATGGCGACCCCGGCTAGTCCGGCGAATCCCTTTGTATGAAAGGCTATCGCCGCTATGGACAGCACGCCTGAATTTGCTTGCCGAGCTCAAAAAGCGATTAAAATGGTCAAGTTTTCCACGAGCCGACCGGCATGACCGCACCCTCCGCACCGATTCCTGCCCCGGCCCCGGCCGGCGCTCTCCGTCCGCCGCTGCTGTCGCCCGAGCTGCCGACGCCTCCCCCCGCGTTTCGTCAGGCCATCACCGATGCCTGGATGAAGGACGAGGCCAGCCATGTGCGCGAACTGCTGGAGCAGGCCCGCCTGCCGGCCGCCGAGCAGGCGCAGGTGCAGGCCGTGGCCGCCGACCTGGTCGCGCGCGTTCGCGTGCGCGCCAAGGACCAGGGCGCGATCGAAGCCTTCATGCGCCAGTACGACCTGGGCAGCGAAGAAGGCGTGCTGCTGATGTGCGTGGCCGAAGCGCTGCTGCGCATCCCCGACCAGGACACCGCCGACAAACTGATCCGCGACAAGCTCGGCGATGCGGACTGGAAAAAGCACATGGGCGGCAGCGATTCGGTGCTGGTCAACGCCTCCACCTGGGGCTTGATGCTCACCGGCCGCCTGGTGCAGATCAACGATGCCACCCGCGCCGACGTACCGGGTGCGTTCGCACGTCTGATCGGCCGCGTGGGCGAGCCGGTGATCCGCCTGGCCGTGCGCCAGGCGATGAAGATCATGGGCCACCAGTTCGTCATGGGCCGCACCATCGACGAAGCGCTGTCGCGCTCGCACAAGGGCGACAACGCCAACTACCGCTACTCGTTCGACATGCTCGGCGAAGGCGCGCTGACCATGAAGGACGCCAAGCGCTACCTGGAAGACTACCGCCGCGCGATCCACTCCATCGGCGGTGACCACAAGGCACGCGGCGGGCGCCCGGACGGCGACGTCAACGCTGCGCCGGGCATCTCGATCAAGCTCTCCGCGCTGTACCCGCGCTACGAGCACGCCAAGCGCGCGCGCGTCATGGCCGACCTGGTCCCGGGCGTGCTGGAACTGGCGCAGCTGGCCAAATCCTATGGCATCGGCTGCACCGTGGATGCCGAGGAAACCGACCGCCTGGAGCTGTCGCTGGACATCATCGAAGCGGTGGTCACCGGTGCCTCGCTGGTGGGTTGGGAAGGCTTCGGCGTAGTCGTGCAGGCCTACCAGAAGCGCACGCCGTACACGATCGATTACCTGGCCGATCTGGCCCGCCGCATCGGTCGCCGCCTGCAGGTGCGACTGGTCAAGGGCGCGTACTGGGACGCGGAAATCAAGCGTGCGCAGATCGACGGCCTGCCGGCCTACCCGGTGTTCACCCGCAAGCAGAACACCGACGTGTCCTACCTGGCGTGCACCAAGCGGTTGTTCTTGCATGCCGATGCGCTGTACCCGATGTTCGCCACGCACAACGCGCACACCATCGCCGCCGTCAAAACGATCGCCAAGGGTGGCCAGTACGAGCACCAGAAGCTGCACGGCATGGGCGATGACCTGTACGCCGAAGTGGTGCCGGCCGATCGCCTGAACGTGCCGTGCCGCGTGTACGCACCGGTCGGTTCGCATGAAGACCTGCTGCCGTACCTGGTGCGCCGCCTGCTGGAAAACGGCGCCAATTCCAGCTTCGTCAACCGCATCACCGACGACAGCGTGGCCATCGGCGACCTGATCCGCGATCCGGTCGAGGCGGTGTCCTCGTTCGCCTCCATTCCGCATCCGAAAATCCCGCTGCCGGTCGATCTGCTGCGCAGCCAGAACCATGACAGGAAGAACTCCATGGGCGTCAATCTCGCCAACGACAACGATCTGCGCGCCCTGGCCGAGCAGCTCAACGCCGCCGTAAAGCCTTGGCACGCCGCACCGCTGGTGCCCGGCGCCAGCCCGACCGGCGCGCTGTTGAACGTCACCAACCCGGCCGATACCCGCCAGGTCGTCGGCCAGTGGCAGCCGGCCGACAGCGCCACCGTCGAAAAGGCGCTGGCCAATGCCGTCGCCGCGCAGCCGACGTGGAACCGCACCCCGGCCGCCAGCCGCGCGGCGATCCTGGAACACGCCGCCGACCAGCTCGAAGCGCGCCTGCCCGAGTTCATGGCGCTGTGCGTCAAGGAAGCCGGCAAGAGCCTGCCCGACGGCATCGCCGAAGTGCGTGAAGCGGTCGACTTCCTGCGCTATTACGCCAAGCAGGCGCGCGAGCAGTTCGGCCATGCCGAAAAGCTGCCCAGCCCCACCGGTGAGTCCAACGAACTGCAGCTGCATGGCCGCGGCGTGTTCGTGTGCATCAGCCCGTGGAACTTCCCGCTGGCGATCTTCCTGGGCCAGGTGGCCGCTGCGCTCGCCGCCGGCAACAGCGTCATCGCCAAGCCGGCCGAACAGACCAACCTGATCGGCTACTACGCAGTAAAGCTGCTGCTCGAGGCTGGCGTACCCGAAGGCGTGGTGCAGTTCCTGCCCGGCGACGGCGCCACCGTCGGTGCCGCGCTCACCGCCGACCCGCGCGTGGCCGGCGTGGCCTTCACCGGCTCCACCGACACCGCCCGCGCGATCAACCGCGCGATGGCCGCACGCGATGCCGCCATCGGCGTGCTGATCGCCGAGACCGGCGGCCAGAACGCCTTCATCGCCGACTCCTCGGCGCTGCCGGAACAGCTGGTCAAGGACGCGATCGGGTCGGCGTTCACCTCTGCCGGCCAGCGCTGCTCGGCCGCGCGCGTGCTGTTCGTGCAGGACGACATCGCCGACAAGGTGATGACCATGCTGTCCGGCGCGATGGCCGAACTGAAGGTCGGCGACCCCGGCCTGCTGTCCACCGACGTGGGCCCGGTGATCGATGCCGACGCGCTGCAGATCCTGCAGGACCACGCCGTGCGCATGGAAAAGGAAGCACGCCTGATCGCCGCCGCCGAACTCAGCGAAGCGGCCGCGCATGGCACGTTCTTCGCCCCGCGTGCGTACGAACTGAAGAACCTGGACCAGCTGCACAAGGAAATCTTCGGGCCGGTGCTGCACGTGATCCGCTGGAAGGGCGACCAGCTCGACGCGGTGATCGACCAGATCAACGCCACCGGCTACGGGCTGACCCTGGGCGTGCATTCGCGCATCGATGAAACCGTGGATCGCATTTCCTCGCGCATCAATGTGGGCAACGTGTATGTCAACCGCAACCAGATCGGTGCGGTGGTCGGCGTGCAGCCGTTCGGCGGCCAGGGTCTTTCCGGTACCGGGCCGAAGGCCGGCGGTCCGCACTACCTGCTGCGCTTTGCCACCGAAAAAACCGTCACCGTGAACACC
>NZ_JBFULB010000304.1:0-4601 GCF_056400545.1 Stenotrophomonas sp. P5_A8
TTGCAGGACGCACTGGAATCCCGCGATGCCCAGCGCCTGGCACAGTGGAGCGGCGCGTTCGAAGCGCTGACCGTCACGCTGGGCGAGCAGTGGTCGCAGACCAGCGCGCAGGTCGCGCAGCGCCAGCAGGCAATCTGCGATGCCCTGGCAAGCACTGCGCAGCAGATCAGCGCGCAGACCCAGGCCCACGCCAGCGACACCATCGCCGAGATCTCGCGTCTCGTACAGGTGGCTTCCGAGGCGCCCAAGGCCGCCGCCGACGTGGTCGCCGAACTGCGCCAGAAACTCTCCGACAGCATGGTCCGCGATACCGCGATGCTGGACGAGCGCAGCCGTCTGCTGGCCACGCTGGAAACCCTGCTGGATGCGGTCAACCACGCCTCGACCGAGCAGCGCACGGCGGTGGACGCGCTGGTCACCACCTCGGCCGATCTGCTTGAACGGGTCGGCAGCCGCTTCACCGAGCACCTGGCGGTTGAAACCGGCAAGCTCGGCGAGGTGGCCGCGCAGGTCACCGGCAGCGCGGTCGAAGTGGCCAGCCTGGCCGATGCCTTCGGCGGTGCGATGCAGGTGTTCGGCACCGCCAGCGCCGATCTCGGGCAGCGCCTGGAGCAGATCGGCACCGCGCTGGATGCATCCTTGGCACGCAGCGACGAGCAGCTGGCGTACTACGTGGGCCAGGCACGCGAGGTGATCGACCTCAGCGTGCTGTCGCAGAAGCAGATCATCGAGGAACTGCAGCAGCTCGGCGCACGCCGGGGCACTGGCAAGGCCGCCAGCGCATGAGCGATGAGATCGAGGTCGACGGCGAGTCCGGTGCACCGATCTGGGCCGCCTTCGGCGACCTGATGTCGGTGCTGCTGGGCGCGTTCGTGCTGATCCTGGTCGGCGTGGTGGCGCTGCAACTGGAGCTGTCCACCCGCCTGGACCATGAGGTCAAGCAGCGTCAGGCCGAAGCGGCGCGGCGCAAGACCCTGGAGCAGGCACTGGCGGTGCCGCTCGCGGCCGGCCGGGTGACACTGGTGGATGGCCGCATCGGCATCCGCGGCAGCGTGCTGTTCGCGCTCAATTCCGACCAGCTGCAGCCGGAAGGCCGCGAGCTGCTGAAGAGCCTGGCCGCGCCGCTGGCCGAGTATCTGTCCTCGCGCGAGGAAATCCTGATGGTCAGTGGCTTCACCGACGACCGCCAGGTGCGCGAAGGCAATCGCCAGTTCGCCGACAACTGGGCGTTGTCGGCCGAGCGCGCGCTTACCGTGACCCGCGCGTTGATCGCCGAAGGCGTGCCCGCCTCTGCGGTGTTTGCCGCCGCGTTCGGCGCCGAGCAGCCGGTCGGCTCCAATGCCGATGAGGACGGGCGTGCACGCAACCGGCGTGTTGAAATGGCGCCGATTCCGCGGCCCAGGCCGGCCAAGGCCAGCAATGGCGGCTAAGCCGGTCGATCCGCGCGCGCGGCTGGAACAGTGGCGCCAGCAACAGCTGGACCGGCACGACCCGGTCGCGTTCGCGGTGCTCGATGCCCTGCAGGCACGTGCGGCGCGTGCGCAAGGGACCGCGCGCACGCTGCTGGAACAACGCTTGTCCGACCGCGTGGCGGCCTACGCCAGTGCGCTCCCGCGCGCTTCCCGGCGCGGCGTCGTCGCAGCGCCGCTGCGCGCGGCGCCATTGGCCGATCTGGTCGCGGAACTTGCCGCCCGCCCGCGCGTGTTGTCCACACCCGACGCGTCCAGCGGCGCGCAAACGGCCCCAACCGCTTACCCTGCCCTGCCGGCGATCGACGAATTCCGTGCGCTGTGGGCCACCGTGCGCAGCCGCAGCCAGGTACGCCAATCGCTGGCGGCCGCACCCAGCGATGGCGGTCCGCTGAACTCGGCGGTGCTGGTGCATCGCGCGATCACGTTGATGGGCGACATCTCGCCCGGTTACCTGAAACACTTCCTGGCCTACGTGGACAACCTGTCCTGGCTGGAACCGCTGCAGCCACGCAGTAGTGCGCCGGCGCGGGACGTGGGCCGCATTCCCAAGCCGCGTCGCGCACGCCCGGCCAAGTCCTGATCCACGCGGTCGGCCGACGGCCGGCATCGCACCCCTATACCAAGGTATATCGCGGCGAACCCACGGGCATCTAGGCCTGCGGGCGTGCGGTGCGGACAATACGCGCACCGGTTCGGCGCAGTGCGTCGCCCCGGATCCGCCCTTCCGCTACCGGATTTCCCCATGGATCCCGATCCTGCCGGGCGCCACGCGCCCCTGATCCACCCACTGCCCTGTTTCACCCCGGCGTCCGGCCGGCGGCTTCGGCTCGACTGAGTCACTGGAAGCCGACGGGCGCTGCCTGCCCGGAGGCTTTCCGATGAACTACAAGATCCTCTACATCACCCTGCGCCGCCTGATCGGTGAGCGCAACGTCGCCGCGCTGCGCAGCCAGCTGTTGCAGCACGGCGCACCGCTGTTCGCCCGTGCCCTGGCATTGGGCTCGGCGCGGATCATCGCCGACGCCTTGAGCCTGCTGCCGATCGTCGAGCGCGTCAGCGTGCTGCGCCACCTGCCCGCGCCGATCCGTACCGCCATGAAGCCGCTGTGCTCGCGCGGCAATCCCCGTTTTTCGCTGCCGATGGTGACGTTTTCCGTCGCCCGCGCGCAGCACGCCTGAGGAGTTCCCCATGACCCTGCTCAACGCATGGTTCGATGCCTTCCTGCGCAGCCGCCGCGCCGGCAGCCTGTTCCGTCGCCGTGCCCTGCCCGAGGCGGGCATCGGCCGCGGTGCGGCGACATCGGTGCCGGTGGACTTCAGCGATGGCCTGCTGCGGTTGGCGCATGCGCCCTTGGCCACTGCACTGGCCGCGCTGGATTCGCATCCCGATGGACTGAGCATGCATGAGGCCGGCGAGCGCCTTGACCGCGTCGGCCCCAACGAAATCGATCACGAAAAGCCGCTGCCGTGGTGGCGCCATCTGTGGCAGTGCTACCGCAACCCGTTCAACCTGCTGCTGACCCTGTTGGCGGCGGTCTCCTGGCTGACCGAGGACCTCAAGGCCACCGTGGTGATCGGCACCATGGTAGTGCTGTCCACCCTGATCCGCTTCATCCAGGAAGGGCGTTCCAACCGCGCCGCCGAGCGGCTCAAGGCGCTGGTCGGCAACAACGCACGCGTGCTGCGGCGTTCGGCGGGGACCGAGGCGGCCGACGTGGCCGACCAGTACTTCGGCGCGCACCTGCACAGCCGGCGGCCGGCGCAGCAGCGCTCGCTTCCGATCCGCGAACTGGTCCCCGGCGACCACATCGTGCTCTCGGCCGGCGACATGATCCCGGCCGACTGCCGCGTGCTCACGGCCAAGGATCTGTTCGTGGCGCAGGCGGCGATGACCGGCGAGTCGCTGCCGGTGGAGAAGTTCGCGGTGCCCGATGTGGCCCAGGCCAATCTACTGGAACAGCCCAACCTGCTGTTCATGGGCACCAACGTGGTGTCCGGGACGGCCACGGCGGTGGTGCTGGCCACCGGCAACCGCACCTGCTTTGGCACCATCGCCCAGCGCAGCACCGCCACCGAGCGGGCGCCCACCGCCTTCCAGGCCGGCGTCAACAGCGTCAGCTGGCTGCTGATCCGCTTCGCGCTGGTGATGGTGCCGTTCGTGCTGCTGGTCAACGGCGTGACCAAGGGCGACTGGACCGAAGCGTTCCTGTTCGCGCTGTCGGTGGCGGTCGGGCTGACCCCGGAAATGCTGCCGATGATCGTCACCTCCACCCTGGCCAAGGGCGCGGTGCTGTTGTCGCGGCGCAAGGTGATCGTCAAGCGGCTGGATGCGATCCAGAACTTCGGCGCGATGGAAGTGCTGTGCACCGACAAGACCGGCACCCTCACCCAGGACCGGATCGCGCTGGAGCGGCATACCGATGTGTTCGGCAACGACTCGCAGGACGTGCTCACCTTCGCCTACCTCAACAGCCACTTCCAGACTGGGCTGAGCAACCTGCTCGACCGCGCGGTGCTGGAGCACGTGGAGCTGCAGACCGAGCTGCGCCTGGCGCAGGACTACCGCAAGGTCGATGAGATTCCGTTCGACTTCGAGCGCCGCCGCATGTCGGTGGTGGTGTCCGAGCGCGACGACCACCACGAGCTGATCTGCAAGGGCGCGGTGGAAGAGATGCTGGCGGTGTGCAGCACCGTGCGCGAAGACGGCCGCGACCTGCCGCTCGACGCGGCGCGGCTGGCCCGGGTGCGGCAGACCACCGAGGAGCTGAACGAACAGGGCCTGCGCGTGGTGGCGGTGGCGATGAAGGAAACCCCGGCGACCCAGCAGGTCTACTCGCAGGCCGACGAACAGGGCCTCACCCTGCTCGGCTATGTGGCGTTCCTGGATCCACCGAAGGAATCCACCGCGCAGGCGCTGCAGGCCCTGGCGGCGCTCGGCGTGGAGGTGAAGGTGTTCACCGGCGACAACGAGCTGGTCACCGCGCGGGTGTGCGCCCAGGTGGGCCTGCACGCCGATGCGATCCTGACCGGGCCGCAGATCGAACGCATGGACGATGCCGCCGTTGCCGACGCACTCACCCGCCACCGTGTGTTCGCCCGGCTCACCCCCCTGCACAAGGAACGGCTGGTA
>NZ_JBFULB010000305.1:0-4592 GCF_056400545.1 Stenotrophomonas sp. P5_A8
GATGCCGATCTGGCGGAACAGGCCTTCCATGCCGAAGGTACGGGCTTCGTCGGCCACGATCGGCACGATGTGCGGGCCCAGTTCCTTGTCGCGCAGGGTGATGTTGAGGCTCTGCACGAAGGCCATGGTGGTGGAGTAGCTGCGCTCGCCGCTGCTCTTGAGCAGGCGCTCGTAGCTTTCCAGCTTGGGTGCGTTGAAGCTCTTGGTGGCCTTGCGACGGCGCTGCGGCAGGTAACCACCCAGGGCGGCGCGGCGTTCCTGCAGGTACTTCACTTCCGGCGAATCCGGGCCCGGGTGGTAGAACGGCACCTGGCCGTCGGCCAGCTGGGCGTCGGTCACCGGGATGTTGAAGCGGTCGCGGAAGTGGCGGACGGCGTCGTCGTCCAGCTTCTTGGTCTGGTGGGTCGGGTTCAGTGCTTCGCCCGCGCTGCCCATGCCGTAGCCCTTGACCGTCTTGGCCAGGATCACAGTGGGCATGCCCTTGGTGTTCACGGCTTCGTGGTAGGCGGCATACACCTTGTGCGGGTCGTGGCCACCACGGTTGAGGCGCCAGATGTCGTCGTCGGACAGGCCGGCGACCATGGCTGCGGTTTCCGGGTACTTGCCGAAGAAATGCTCGCGCGTGTACGCGCCGCCGAAGGCCTTGCAGTTCTGGTACTCGCCGTCGACGGTTTCCATCATCAGCTTGCGCAGGACGMCGTTGGTGTCCTTGGCCAGCAGGGCATCCCAGTAACCGCCCCACAGCAGCTTGATGACATTCCAGCCGCCGCCACGGAACACGCCTTCCAGTTCCTGGATGATCTTGCCGTTGCCGCGCACCGGGCCATCGAGGCGCTGCAGGTTGCAGTTGACCACGAAGATCAGGTTGTCCAGTCCTTCACGGCCGGCCAGGGCGATGGCGCCGAGGGTTTCCGGCTCGTCGCTCTCGCCGTCGCCGATGAAGCACCACACCTTGCGGTCGGACTTTTCGATCAGGCCACGGTTTTCCAGGTAACGCAGGAACTGCGCCTGGTAGATGGCGGCGAGCGGGCCCAGGCCCATGGACACGGTGGGGGTCTGCCAGTAATCGGGCATCAGCCACGGGTGCGGGTAGCTGGACAGGCCGCCACCGTCGACTTCCATGCGGAACTTGTCCAGCTGCTGCTCGTCGATGCGGCCTTCCAAGAAGGAGCGCGCATAGATGCCCGGGGCGCTGTGGCCCTGGATGAAGAGCAGGTCGCCGGGATGGTTGTCGCTGGGGGCGCGCCAGAAGTGGTTGAAGCCCACGTCATACAGCGTGGCGCCGGAGGCGAAGGAGGCGATGTGGCCGCCCAGGTCGCCGGGCTTGCGGTTGGCGCGCACGACGGTGGCCATCGCGTTCCAGCGGATGATGGAACGAATGCGCCATTCCAGTTCGGCGTTGCCCGGGCTCTTGGCCTCCAGGGTCGGCGCGATGGTGTTCACGTACTCGGTGGTGGGAGAGAACGGC
Source organism: Stenotrophomonas sp. P5_A8 (assembly GCF_056400545.1). Taxonomy (NCBI): domain Bacteria; kingdom Pseudomonadati; phylum Pseudomonadota; class Gammaproteobacteria; order Lysobacterales; family Lysobacteraceae; genus Stenotrophomonas; species Stenotrophomonas sp. P5_A8. The sequence continues at coordinate 1,469 of NZ_JBFULB010000305.1, forward strand.
AGGTACGCGCCCGAACGACGGGTCAGCTCCACCATGCCTTCCAACAGTTGATGCGCGCGCTCAGGGCCCTCGACATCAATTACGGCCTTCAGCGACTCGATCCATTCCTGGGTTTCCACAGGATTCGGGTCGTTGTTCAGCACCTCGTTCAACCAGTTCATTTGCGCTCCCATGACCGCACGCACGCGCGCGACTGTTTTAGATTTCTAGCCGCAAAGTGTAGCGCACCAAGGGGTTTGCTTACTTCGCTACGGGTGCGTATGGAGGGGGATGGGGCTGTCTTTGGGACAGTGGGGGGACAGGTTGGGGGTGTGGGGGCGTGGTTCCACGCGGGGTTTTGGCTGGGTTTGTGCGATGGGTGGGGTGTTGAAGGGGGACGGTGCGGGCGTGTGGGGCGTTTGTGGGGTGGGGGTTGGCGTGGTGGGGTTGGTGTGGAACATGGTGGTTGTGGGGGAGTGTGGTGGGGACTGTTCCATGCCGGGTACGCAGCGTCGCGGTGGCGGAGGTGGGTTGGCCTTCGGAAGGGCCGCGCTGCGCGCGGCCAGCCGGGCATGGCCCGGCTCTACCAGGTGGGTCGCGTGGTCGTGGGTTGGTCGCGTGGTCGTGGGAGGGTCGCGTGATCGTGGGTGGGTCGCGTGGTCGTGGGAGGGTCGCGTGATCGTGGGTGGGTCGCGTGGTCGTGGGTTGGTCGCGTGGTCGTGGGTTGGTCGCGTGGTCGTGGGAGGGTCGCGTGATCGTGGGTGGGTCGCGTGGTCGTGGGWGGGTCGCGTGATCGTGGGTGGGTCGCGTGATCGCGGGTGGGTCGCGTGATCGCGGGTGGGTCGCGTGATCGCGGGTGGGTCGCGTGATCGCGGGGGCAACGCGGGGTTACGGGTGGGTCGCGTGATCGCGGGGGAACGCGCGGTTTACGGGTGAGGCGCGGGGTCGTGGGTGGGTCGCGTGATTTCTGGCGGGTCGCGCAGTTACGCGTGCGTCGCGCGATCATGGGTTTATGCCGCAGTGAGGATCGGCCGCTTGGTGGCGCGGGCGCCAGCGGGTGATGAGTGGGTGGAGAGATAGGGGCGCGCGGGTTGGGTTGGGTTGGGTTGGGCAGTTGGCCGGGCCATTCGACCTGGGTCTATGGACCTGAACGCATCCCTGCCGTGTTGTCTCCGAGGGTGGATGTGGTCATGATTTCGATATATCGTTCCGTCACTTCATTCGATATATCGAAATGACCGCTCCGCGTGACCTCGATCGCCCTGCCCGCCCGTTGACCGCCCGGCCCCTCAGCCGCGGCGATCTGCGTTTGCTGGTGTTGGCGCTGCTGGGTGAGCAGCCGCGGCATGGCTATGAGCTGATCCAGCTGATCAGCGACATGTTCGTGCGGGTGTATACGCCCAGTGCGGGCTCGATCTACCCGGTGCTGGCGCAGTTCGAGGCGGCCGGTTGGGTGGGCGCGGTCGAGGACGGTGGGCGCAAGCGCTACCAGCTCAGTGCGCTGGGCCTGGCCGAGCTGGCCGCGCAGCGCGAGGAGGTGGACGCGGCGCTGCAGCGGGTGCGGGCCAGCGCGCGCACGATCACCAAGGCCAACCTGCCGCCGAGCGTGCGCGATGGCCTGCGCGAGTTGAAGCATGCGCTGGCCCTGTGCCACGGCCGCTGGAACGAGGACAACGCGGCCAGCGTGGCGCAGGCGCTGCGCGAGGCGGCCGCGGTGATCCGTGGGCAAGGACGCTGAGATGCCCTCCCCGTTTTTTCAATGCATTCGACCCAGCCAGCCCCGGCCAGCCAGGTCATCCCCCTACGCCGCACTGCGGCGCATTTGCTGACAGGTGTTCCCCATGGCTTTGCATGAAAACAAGCTGGTACGTCATACCGTGAAGTTCCGCCCCCTGCAGGTGCTGCGCACCGAGGAGATCAGCCCGTGCATGCGTCGGGTGATCGTGGGCGGGCCGGCACTGGAAGGCTTTGTGTCGCTGTCGCCGGACGACCACGTGAAGCTGTTCTTCCCCAATGCGGAGGGGCAGTTCGTGGTGCCGACGATGACCGCCGAGGGCCCGCGCTACCCGGAAGGGCAGACGCCCTCACCGTCGCGCGATTACACCCCGCGCTGGTGGGACCTGGACACCTGTGAGCTCGCGCTGGATTTCGTCCTGCACGGGCATGGCGTGGCCTCGAGCTGGGCGGCCAATGCGCAGCCGGGCGACGCGATTGCCGTGGGTGGGCCGCGTGGCTCGCACGTGACGGCGCCGGATTTCGATACCTATGTGCTGATCGGCGATGAGACCGCGCTGCCGGCGATCGGCCGCTGGCTGGAGACGCTGCCGGACGGCGCGCAGGCTGATGTGTATATCGAAATCCCCGACTCGGCCGACCGCCAGGAGCTGCCCGAGGACGACCGGATCCGGGTGTCGTGGCTGGAGCGCAACGGCTTCGATGCGGTGAGCAGCACGCTGCTGGAGGATGTGCTGACCGATTTCGAGGAACCGGAGGGCGATACGTTCTACTGGATCGCCACCGAGTCGCGCCGGGCGCGGATGATGCGCAAGTACATCGAGGGGCACCTGGGCGTGCCCAAGGACTGGATCCGCTCGACCGGCTACTGGAAGGCCCACGCCGACGAGCACGACGGCGACTGAGCCCGCGACGGGCACCGGCTGCGGATGCGACAATCGCGTTTTGGGCCGGTGCTTTTCCATGCAAGCAGTTTCTTCTTCGGCGCTGACCGACCTGATCGACCGCGCCGAGCGTGCCGACCCCGCGTTGGATACGGCCTTGAACGCGGTGGCGCCTTCGGTGGGCGGCAATGTCGCACCGCTGCGCACGGCGTTGGTGCCGCTGGCACAGGCGCAGCTGGCGCTGCTGCAGGCCAACGCGGATATCGCGCTCGTGGCCGATGAGCTGCGCCGTTACCAGAAGTTTGCCGCGCCGGGTAAGCCGAGCCTGCAGATCGTGCAGCTGCGCAAGCAGCAGGCGGCTGTGAAGCAGGCGGCGCTGATCGCGCGGCAGGGTTTTGCGCAGGCCACGCATGCGTTTCTGCGTGACAGCGGGTTGACCGCGCCAACGCGGCGGCTGCCGACGGATTTTGCTACCGGGTGGTTGGGCAAGGTGGCAGCGACGGTTGCCGCAGGCTGACCCGTAGAGC
>NZ_JBFULB010000306.1:0-4571 GCF_056400545.1 Stenotrophomonas sp. P5_A8
TTGCCGGCCAGCGGCCGCCATTACAGGCGGGTGTAGCTCCAGGACTGCATGGCACCGTCGCGGTACGGCATCACCCCGTGGAACGCGCGCGGCTCGGCGTCGAACACCAGCGGCAGGAAGCTGCGATCGCCTTCCCACAGTGGCAGGGTCTCCAGCTTGTCCAGGTCCACCCACTCCAGCGTGCCCTCCGGGTTGGAGGTGAGCGGTGTGCCGGTGAAATCGTCGATGACGAACACGAACCCGAACCAGTCTTCGCCATTCTTGCCGAACCCCGGCCAGCTGATGGTGCCGCGCAGGCGCATGGTGCCGCATTCGATGCCGGCTTCCTCGCGGATTTCGCGGCGCATGCAGGCGGCGGCGTCTTCGTCGCGCTCCATCTTGCCGCCCAGCCCGTTGTACTTGCCCAGGTGCAGGTCGCCGGGTCGGGCATTACGGTGGATCATCAGCGCTTGCTTGCCATCGGGCGACAGCACGTAGCCGAGGGTGGCCACGATCGGGGTATAGGGCATGATGCGGGGGCTCACGGACACAAACCCCGATTATGCGCGATCCGCGCGCGGCGGTCGGCTCAGCCGGTCACGCGGGTGCGGCGGGCGTCGGCCGGGGCCGGCAAGGCGTCCCCATCGCGGTGCAGGGTGGCCACGCYGTGGCCGCGCTCGGCCAGGTATTCCAGCCACTTGCCGAGAAACGTGTTCATCCGCATGCGATGGCTGATCAGTTCGGCCGGCGGCGGGTACATGCCCACCACGTCCTGCCAGCGACGGCCGACATAGCAGTGCGTGGTCTCGGCCTGGCGCGCGTCACGGTACAGGCGCACGTAGGCCGACGGGTCCGGCTGCCCGGTCACCGGGTCGGCGAAATCATAGGTCAGCCGCAGTTCGACCGTGTAGCGGTGGCACTCGATGACATCCAGGCGCACGTCCAGCCCGTCGCCGACCGAGGACACGTAGCTGCCGGGCACCAGCTCGGCCGGCGCGAACAGCCGCACCAGATGCTGGTAGTTTTCCGCGTACAGCCCCATCAGCCAGCTCAGGCGGCTGAGCCTGGGGATGCGTTCGATACGGGGGGATGCCTGGGCCATACGTCGATCCTACACGTTGATCCTTCAACGTGGGGGCGGCGACGCCCCGGCCAAAGGGCCGCGCCCGAACAGGTTCATCCGGACCTTGCGGCCGCTGGCCGGCCCCCTCGCCCGGCCTCAGTAGAGCTCGCGCTGCAGTCCCAACGTGGTCAGCACCTTGCTGGAGATCTCCTCGATCGAGGTATGGGTGGTGCTCAGCGTCGCGATGCGCTCCATCCGGAACATGGTCTCGGCTGCGGCCACCTCGCGCTTGCAGGTGTCCAGGTTGGCGTAGCGCGAGTTGGGCCGGCGCTCCTGGCGGATCTGCTGCAGGCGGTCCGGGTCGATGGTCAGGCCGAACAGCTTCTTGCGGTAGGGCCGCAGCCGCGGCGGCAGGCGGTCGTGCTCCAGGTCCTCGTCGGTGAGCGGGTAATTGGCCGCGCGCACCCCGTAATGCAGGGCCAGGTAGATGCAGGTCGGGGTCTTGCCGGCGCGCGACACTGCCACCAGGATCACGTCGGCATCGTCGTAATTGATCGCGATGCCGTCGTCATGGGTCAGCGCGAAGTTCATCGCGTTGATGCGCCGATGGTAGGTCTCGAAGTCGACCATGCCGTGGGCCTGGCCCACCCGGGAATGGCGGTTGACCGCCAGTTCGCGCTCCAGCGGCTCGATGAAGGGAGCGAACACGTCCAGCATCAGCCCGCCGCTTTCGGCCAGGATCACACTCAGGCCGCTGTCCACGCAGGAACTGACCACGATCGGCCGCACCTGGTAGCGCTCGCCCGCTGCACGGATCCTTTCACAGGCTTCCCGCGCCTTTTCCGGATCATCGATGAACGACATCCGGTCGGTAATGAAGCTGAACCCGGAGAACTGGGTCAGGAGGCTATGCCCAATGGTTTCAGCGGTGATACCGGTTCCATCGGACACATAGAACACCGGACGGATCGTCGACATACGGCTTTTACCCCCTACGAAGCTTAAAAAGGCTATCGATACAAGCTTGTGCCGATAGCAGTCTGCCCGGCATCATATCGGCTTCTTCCTACGGACGTGGCCATCCAGCCCGCCTCGGGCGATGGCCAAACGGAGCATCGCGCTTGAACGAGAACATCCTGTGGTTGCACGAACTGCGCCTGGCCGACCTGGCCCGCGTAGGCGGCAAGAATTCGTCGCTTGGCGAAATGATCGGCAACCTCGCCGGTCTGGGGGTGTCTGTCCCCGGCGGTTACGCAACCACCTCTGAGGCCTTCAAGGACTTCATCGCGCACAACGATCTGTCCAAGCGCATCTTCGACAAGCTGGCCACGCTGGACGTGGAAGATGTCGGCGCGCTGACGATCGCCGGCAAGGAGATCCGCGGCTGGGTGATCGACGCCCCGCTGCATCCGGAACTGGACCAGGACATCCGCAGCGCCTACGCCAAGCTGTGCAGCGAGAACGGCGGCGGTGATGTCGCCGTCGCGGTGCGCTCCTCGGCCACCGCCGAAGACCTGCCCGATGCGTCCTTCGCCGGCCAGCAGGAGACCTTCCTCAACGTGACCGGTGCCGACGATGTCGTGCTCAAGGTCAAGGAAGTGTTCGCCTCGCTGTACAACGACCGCGCCATCGCCTACCGCGTCCACCACGGGTTCAAGCATGAGGACGTGTTCCTGTCGGCCGGCGTGCAGCTGATGGTGCGTTCGGGCGTGGGTTCTTCCGGCGTGCTGTTCACCCTGGACACCGAGTCCGGCTTCCGTGACGTGGTGTTTGTCACCTCGTCCTTCGGCCTGGGTGAAATGGTCGTGCAGGGTGCGGTCAACCCGGACGAGTTCTACGTCTACAAGCCCACCCTGAGCGCCGGCAAGCCGGCGATCCTGCGCCGTTCGCTGGGCAGCAAGGCGATCCGCATGGTGTATTCGGATGTCCCCGGTGAGCGCGTGCGCATCGAAGACACCCCGGCCGACCTGCGCAACACCTTCTCCATCAGCGACGAGGACGTGCAGGAACTGTCCAAGCAGGCGCTGGTGATCGAAAAGCACTACGGCCGCCCGATGGATATCGAGTGGGCCAAGGACGGTGTCAGCGGCAAGCTGTTCATCGTGCAGGCGCGCCCGGAGACGGTGAAGTCGCGTGGCCACGCCACCCAGATCGAGCGGTTCGCGCTGAACCAGAAGGACGGCAAGGTGCTGGCCGAAGGCCGCGCCGTCGGCGCCAAGATCGGTGCCGGTACCGCCCGCGTGGTACGTACCCTGGACGATATGGCCCGCGTGCAGCCCGGCGACGTGCTGATCGCCGACATGACCGATCCCGATTGGGAGCCGGTGATGAAGCGCGCCTCGGCCATCGTGACCAACCGCGGTGGACGTACCTGCCACGCGGCGATCATCGCCCGTGAGCTGGGCGTGCCGGCCGTGGTCGGCTCGGGCAACGCCACCCAGCTGATCCAGGACGGCCAGCAAGTGACCGTCAGCTGCGCCGAGGGCGACACCGGCTTCATCTACGACGGCATCCTTGAGTTCGAGCGCACCACCACGGACCTGGGCAACATGCCGCCGGCGCCGCTGAAGATCATGATGAACGTGGCCAACCCGGAACGTGCCTTCGACTTCGGCCAGCTGCCGAACGCCGGCATCGGCCTGGCCCGGCTGGAAATGATCATCGCCAGCCACATCGGCATCCACCCCAACGCACTGCTGGAATACGACCGCCAGGATGCGGCGACCAAGAAGAAGATCGACGAGAAGATCGCCGGTTACGCCGATCCGGTCAGCTTCTACGTCGGCCGCCTGGCCGAAGGCATCGCCACCCTGACCGCCTCGGTGGCCCCGAACCCGGTGATCGTGCGCCTGTCGGACTTCAAGTCCAACGAGTACGCCAATCTGATCGGCGGCAGCAACTACGAGCCGCACGAAGAGAACCCGATGATCGGCTTCCGCGGCGCCAGCCGTTACGTCGACCCGAGCTTCTCGGACGCCTTCGCACTGGAGTGCAAGGCCGTGCTGCGCGTGCGCAACGAAATGGGCCTGGACAACCTGTGGGTCATGATCCCGTTCGTGCGCACCCTCGAAGAAGGCCGCAAGGTCGTCGAGGTGCTGGAACAGAACGGCCTCAAGCAGGGCGAAAACGGCCTGAAGATCATCATGATGTGCGAGGTGCCGTCCAACGCCCTGCTCGCCGATGAGTTCCTTGAAATCTTCGACGGCTTCTCGATCGGTTCCAACGACCTGACCCAGCTGACCCTGGGGCTGGACCGTGACTCCTCGATCGTGGCGCACCTGTTCGACGAGCGGAACCCGGCAGTGAAGAAGCTGCTGTCGATGGCGATCAAGTCTGCCCGCGCCAAGGGCAAGTACGTCGGCATCTGCGGCCAGGGCCCGTCCGATCACCCGGACCTGGCCGAATGGCTGATGCAGGAAGGCATCGAGTCGGTATCGCTGAACCCGGACACCGTGGTGGATACCTGGCTGCGTCTGGCCAAGTTGAAGGCCAACAGCTGATACGGCTGGCAGGTTGACGAACAAAACCC
>NZ_JBFULB010000307.1:0-4570 GCF_056400545.1 Stenotrophomonas sp. P5_A8
GGGCCGGGGCGGGCGTGGCCGGTGGCGGGGTCTGCGCATGGGCAACGGCGGCCAGCAGGAACGAGGACAGCAGCAGCGGAACACGCATCGGGACACCGTTGGCTGGAAAGAAGGAGGCCAGTCTACGGGAACCCCGTGAGTGGTCCGTCAGTTGCGTTCGGCCGCTTCCGTCGGTGTCTGCCCGGCATCACCGACGGTGCGTTCGGTCGGCGCCTCGCGCGTCGGCGTCACGCTGGATGGCAACAGCGTGGACACATCGATTTCCGACAGCGGGCTCTCGTCCGGGCAGGTCACATCGGGGAAGCCGAAGCGCTGCTTGAGGGTCTGCCCGCAGCTGTTCACCGCTTCCAGCTCACTGCCGTCGTGCTTGCACTCCTGGTCGAAGGCGACGAGGAACGCGTCCTTGCGGCGCACGAAATCATCGCCGCATTTGCGCATCTGCTTGATCCGCTCCAGATCGTCCTGCACCGCGTTGGTGCCATCCAGCCCGAACTGGCGCAGTTCCTCGCTGCTCAGCAGGCGCAGGCTGCGGTTGGGCACGGTCATCATCAGGTCGGCCACGCCCACCGCCACGCCGTTGCGCTGCAGGTAATCCTTGACGTTGTCGTAGACCTCGTGGAGTTCGCGGTTGAGCTCGGCGCGCGAGGTCGCCTTGGAACTGATCCGCATCATCCGGTGGATGCCGACCTTGCCGGCCACCAGGCGGTTGTCGCCGGCAGCCAGTACGAACACACACGCGCTGTGGCAGACCGAGCCTTCGCGGATCCAGATGGTCCAGTTGGATTCGCCGATGCGGTCGCCGCCCACGATCGCCGCTTCGACCTGGCCGCCGCTGGAATCCAGGTCGAGGATGCGCTTGGAGATGTGCTGCGCGTCGGCCACCATCGCCAGCCGCGCGACCAGTTCGGAGAACCCGGGGTTGATCTTGCCCGCGTACCGCACCCGCACCAGGCCGCGTTCGGCGCACGGTGCCAGCGCCGCATCGATGCTCTTGCGATCCAGCGCCTCCAGTGCAATGCCATCACCGGCCGCGCCGGCATAGTCGGTATCGCAACTGACCCAGGCCTTGCCGTTTTCCAGTGCGGCCTGCGGCCAGCCCTGGTCGCCGCGCTTGGGCGGCGCGGGCAGCGGGGCGGGCACATCGGCGGCGTTGATCGACACCATGTGGTCGCCGTCGGCACTCTGCGCCCGCACCGCCTTGTCGGCGGCGGTGACATTGCCCGGATTCTCCAGCTGGCTGCAACCGGCCAGGCCCAGGCACAACAACGGCAACCACCACGACTTGAGCAACATGAACAACCCGGTATCCCTACAGAGGAGCGCGCGCAGCGGCACGTGAATGCACAGTCTAGTGCGCAGCGCCCGCTTGGCGGCAACCTGCCCTGAACCACGCCGTCGCGCGATGGCATTGGTGTCCGAAAATGGCGAGCCCGACCGCCGCCCCGGGCATAGACTGGCGCCCATGGATACCGCCCTGCCCCTGGACCACGCCGCCTGCGAAAGCGCCCGACTGGCGCGCGACGCACGTTTCGACGGCGTGTTCTTCACTGCGGTGCGCAGCACCGGCATCTATTGCCGACCCGTGTGCCCGGCACCGCCGCCGAAGCCCAGCAATGTCGACTACTACCCCACCGCAGCCGCAGCGGCGGCGGCCGGCTTCCGGCCGTGCCTGCGCTGCCGTCCCGAACTGGCACCGGAGGCACAGGACGCGCTGAGCAATGAAACCCTGCAGCGCGCGCTGGCGTTGATCCACGACAGCTTCCTGCAGGATGCGCCGGTGGCCGATCTGGCCGCGCGGCTGGGGCTGAGCGCGCGCCAGCTGCAGCGCCTGTTCGTCGCCCGGCTGGGCGCGGCCCCGGCGCAGATCCACGCCACCCGGCGCCTGCTGCTGGCCAAGCAGCTGCTCACCGAAACCGCCCTGCCGATCACCGATGTTGCCATGGCGTCGGGCTACAACAGCCTGCGCCGCTTCAATGCCGCGTTCGTCGAGGGCTGCGGCATGCCACCCACCGCGATCCGACGCCAACGCGGCAGCGTGGACGCTGGCACCCTGAGCCTGAGCCTGCGCCTGGGCTACCGGCCACCGCTGGATTTTTCCGCGATGCTCGGCTTCCTGCGTCGCCGGGCCATTCCCGGCATCGAGTGCATCGACGAGGACAGCTACCAGCGCGTGATCGGCCCGCCCGAGCGCCCCAGCGTGATCCGGGTCAGTGCCGATCCCAAGCGCCCGGAGCTGCGGCTGCAGCTGGGCCAGGTCGATCCGCGCGCGATTCCCTCGATCGTGCGCCGGGTCCGGCGCATCTTCGACCTCGATGCCGACCTGCGCATCGTGCACGCCACGCTTGGCAAGGATCCGCTGCTGGCACGCGGCATCGCACAGCGCCCCGGCCTGCGCGTGCCCGGCGGCTGGGACGGCTTTGAAGTGGCGGTGCGCGCGGTGCTGGGCCAGCAGGTGAGCGTCGCGGCGGCCACCACCCTGGCACGCCGCGTGGTGGATCGTTTCGGCCTGGTGCTGGAGGGCATGGCGACGGGCCTGGACCGTCAATTCCCCACGCCGCAGGCGCTCGCCGATGCACCGCTGGAAACGATCGGATTACCGAAGACACGCGCGGCCACCGTGCGTGCCGTCGCTGCCGCCGTGGCCGAGGGCCGCCTGGATTTCCAGGCCGGGCAGCGCCTGGACCAGTTCGTCGAACGCTGCGTGGCCCTGCCCGGCATCGGGCCGTGGACGGCGCATTACATGGCGCTGCGCGCGCTGGCCCTGCCCGATGCGTTTCCCGCCGGCGACCTGGTTCTACAGCAGGTGCTGGGTGGCGACACCCGCCTGACCGAGCGCGCCACCGAAGCCCACTCGCAGGCGTGGCGCCCTTGGCGGGCCTATGCCGTGCTGCACCTGTGGCACCTGTCCACCCCCACTTCCGGAGTGAACCCATGACGCTGCTCTACGACACCTTCGACAGCCCGATCGGGCCCCTCACCGTGGCCGGCGACAGCCAGGGCATCCACCACATCCTGTTCGAGAACAACCGCTACGACGCCAAGGGTCGCGCGCAGTGGCAGCACGATGCGCACGCACTGCGCGATGCACGCACGCAGTTGCTGCAGTATCTGCACGGCCAGCGCCAGCAGTTCGACCTGCCGCTGGCACCGCACGGTACGACGTTCCAGCTGCGCGTGTGGAAGGCGCTGGCCGATATTCCGTTCGGGCAGACCTGGAGCTACGTCGACCTGGCGCGTCACATCGGCCACCCCACCGCCAGCCGCGCGGTCGGCGCCGCCAACGGGCGCAATCCGCTGCCGATCGTGCTGCCCTGCCACCGCGTGATCGGCAGCAGCGGTGCGCTCACCGGTTTCGGTGGCGGCCTGCCGACCAAGGCCGCGCTGCTGCAGCTGGAAGCGCAGCGCGATGCGTTGTTCGCCTGATGCCTGTGCCATCGGTTGTCTTCGCGGCGTCACTACGGCGAACTATGATGGCCGGATGACTTCCGTTCGCCTTCCGTTGGCGCTCGTCGCCACGCTCACGCTCACGCTGGCCGCCTGCGCCACCTCGCCTTCCACTGCGCCCGTCGCCCTCGACACGGCCGCTGCGCACGCCGCGCCGAGCGCGCGACCGAAACTGCTACTGGTCTCCATCGACGGCCTGCGTGCGGACATGCTCGATCGCGGCATTACGCCCAATCTGGCCCGCATCGTCCGCGACGGTGTGCGTGCGCGCTGGATGACGCCGTCGTATCCGTCGCTGACCTTCCCCAACCACTACACGATCGTGACCGGCCTGCGTCCGGACCACCACGGCATCATCCACAACAGCATGCAGGCCGAAGATCTGGGCACGTTCCGCCTGAGCAAGCCCGAGGCCGTGACCGATGCACGCTGGTGGGGCGGCGAGCCGATCTGGGTGGGCGCTGAGAAGGCAGGCGTGCGTACGGCGACCTGGTCGTGGCCGGGCAGCGAAGCGGCCATCCAGGGCGTGCGCCCCAGCCAATGGCGCGTCTACGACAACAACGTGCCCCTGCCCGACCGCGTCGACCAGGTGCTGGCCTGGGCCGGGCAGCGCGATGCGCAGGCACCACAACTGATCACGCTGTACATGGAACAGGTCGATCACGCCGGTCACGACAAGGGCCCGGATTCGCCCGAATATGCTGCTGCGGTGGTCGAGGTTGATGCGGCGATCGGTCGCCTGCTCGATGGCCTGCAGGCGCGTGGTCTGGATGCGGACACGAATGTCATCGTGGTCTCCGACCACGGCATGGCGAACGTGGCTGACGGCCACACCATCGCAGTGGAAGACATGGTCGATCCGTCAATCGCCAAGGATGTGTCAGTCGGCCAGTCGGTCGGTTTCGCGCCATTGCCGGGCAAGCAGCAGGAGGCCGAGCGGGTGCTGCTGGGGGCACATGCGCGCTACGACTGCTGGACGCGTCAGACGCTGCCGGCACGCTGGCACTACGGCAGCAATCCGCGCATTCCGCCGATCGTCTGCCAGATGCATGAGGGCTGGAATGCGCTGTCGCGCGCGAGCATCGCCAAGCGCACGCCGGGCGATCGCGGTTCGCATGGGTATGAC
>NZ_JBFULB010000308.1:0-4549 GCF_056400545.1 Stenotrophomonas sp. P5_A8
GCTCGGCTGCACCACACCCGGCCCGCCTTACCAGCGCGGTGCCTTGGTCAGCGGCGGGGCCTGGTGCTGGCGGTCGTAGGCGCGCAGTTCGTCGCGGATGTGCGCGACACGCTGGCGGCCGAGCGTGGCGCGGCTGTCATCGAGCACCACGCCGTCCAGCAGTTCGCCCATGCGTTGCACGGTCGGCAGCATCTTTTCCCAGGCGTCCAGCGCGGTCAACRGCGCCGGCAGGGTCAGGAAGAAGGCGATCGCCGGGGTTTCCATCTCGCGGATGTTGGCCATGTCGAAACTGCCCGGCTTCATGATGCTGGCCATGGAGAAGATCGGACCGCGTTCGGGATGGCCTTCGACCAGGCGGTGGAACACGTTCATGTGGCCAAACACCAGGCCGGTCTTCTCGGCGGCCACCACGATATCTTCGCCGCGCAGCTGTTCGCCGGCGCGGGCGGCCACGAACAACGACACGATCTTGTCGAAATCCTGGTTGGCGCGCTTGCCCAGATCGCTGGCGGCGGCGCCATCGACATCCGGCAGCCCCAGTTCGGCCTGGGTCACGCCATCTTCGCCGACGCCGCCGACGCCGCCGACGCTGCCGGACTCGCCGGTGTCGCCGTCACCCAGGCTGGGCTCACGGCGCTGGCCGGTGCTGCCCTCGGGCGCATCGACGCGGCGGCCCTGGGATTTTTTCTTGGGTCGGCCAAACAGGAAGATCGCAGCGATCAACAGCAGGCCGGCGGCCAGGATGCCGATGCGGAGCAGTGCCATGTCGGACATTCGGGGGGTCTCCGGCTAAATACGTTCAGATAAGCATGGCACGTCAGGCGGCGCCCGCCAATCGTGCGGCTTCTTCAAGGTCCACGCTGACCAGGCGACTGACGCCCGGTTCACGCATGGTCACGCCCGACAACTGGTGCGCCGCTTCCATCGTGGCCTTGTTGTGACTGACAAACAGGAACTGCACTTTCTCACTCATCTCCTTGACCATATTGGCCAGGCGGCCGACGTTGGCTTCGTCCAGCGGCGCGTCCACTTCGTCCAGCAGGCAGAACGGCGCCGGGTTGAGCTGGAAGATCGCAAACACCAGCGCCACCGCGGTCATCGCCTTTTCGCCACCGGACAGCAACGAGATACTCGACACGCGCTTGCCCGGCGGGCGCGCCATGATGGCCACACCGGTGTCGAGAAGGTCTTCACCGGTCAACTCCAGATAGGCGTGGCCGCCGCCGAACAGACGCGGATAGAGCTGCTGCACGCCGGCATTGACACGGTCGAAGGTGTCCTTGAAGCGGCCACGGGTTTCGCGGTCGATCTTGCGGATGGCGTCTTCCAGCGTTTCCAGCGCGGTGGTCAGGTCGGTGTTCTGCGCATCCAGGTAGTCCGAACGCTGCGCGGCTTCGCCGTACTCCTGGATCGCCGCCAGGTTGACCGGCTCGAGCCGGCGCATGCGCCCGTCGATCTGATGCACGGCCTGCTCCCACTCGGTGATGCGGGCGTCGTCGGGCAGGCTGTTGATGACGTCCTGCAGCACGAAACCGGCCTTTTCCACCGATGCGGTGAGCTGGTCGGCACTGAGCACCAGCGCCTGCTGGTCCAGTTTGCGCTGGGAAATGCGCTCACGCTGGGCCAACGCCTGTTCGTCGCGCTGGTGGCKGGTCTGCTCGAACGTGCGCAGCTCGGCGTCGATGCCTTCGAGCATGGTGCGCGCTTCGGCCAGCACACGATCGGCACGCACGCGCTCGCCGAGCGCGTTCTGGTGTTCGGCTTCCAGCGCCTGCACCGGTGAATCGCCGTCATCGAGCTGCGAATGCAGTTCGCCCAGGCGCGAATCGAGCTGCCCGCGCTGGGTGCTCATCCGCTCCAGCGCCTGGCTCAACGCACTGACCTGGGTGCGCTGCGATTCCAGCGTCAGTGCCAGCGAGTGCGCACTGTCGCGCACGTTGCGGGCCGCATCACGGGCCTGGTCGCGTGCATCGGTGAACTGGCGGCGCTCGGCCTCCAGCGCGTGCCGCACCGATTCCAGATCGCCCATGCTGCTGACCGCATCATCCAGTCGCGAGCGCGCTTCGCGCACCTGCTCGCGGCCGGCGTCGAGGGTTTCCAGCAACTGCGAGAGTTCGCCTTCGATGCGATCGATGCGGGTACGCGCGGCCTCGACCTTGCCCTGCTGGCTCTGCAACTGGCCACCCAGTTCGGAGACGCTGCGGTGGGCCAGGTAAAGCTGGCGCTGCGCGTCTTCGCGCTGCTGTTCGCCGGCCAGCAGCTGGTCACGGAAGCCGGCCAGACGCTCTTCCAGTTCGGCTTCGCGCTCCTGCAGGGTATCGATCTGCTCGCGCAGGGTGACGATCTCGCGTTCGCGCAGCAGCGCGCCCTGCTTGGCCGCGCCGGAGCGCGAGACGCGCACCCAGCCTTCGCCCAGGCGTTCGCCACTGCGGGTAATGACCGAGTCGCCCTCGCCCAGCGTGGCCTGCAACGCACGCGCCTGGTCGAGGTCGTCGGCAGCGTGCAGGCGCGCCAGCAGCCGGCGGATCGCGGTCGGCCCCTGCACCTTGGCGGCCAGCGAGGTCGGTGCGACCTGCAATGCGTCCTGCGCATCGGAGACCAGCGCGATGCGCCCCTCGCCGAGTTCCGCCAGTTCACCGACCAGGCGCTCGGGCGCATCGACCAGCACGCCTTCGATCAGCTGGCCAAGCGCGCTCTCCACCGCGTTTTCCCACCCGCTTTCAACGCTCAGCCGCTCGCCGACGCGTGCGCCGGAATCCAGCCCGCGTGACTTCAGCCATGCCACCGCCGCGCCCTGCTCCTGCCCGAGTGCGGCCTGCTGCAGGGTTTCCAGCGAGGACAGGCGACCACGTGCGGCCTGCGCCTGCTTGCGGATGTCGGCCAGTTCGGACTGGCCGCTGCGCTGGCGGTCCTGCAGGCCGGCGACGGCGTGCTTGCGTTCTTCGACCTGCTCGTTGAGGCCGTCCAACGCGGCCTTCTGGGTTTCGTGCTGAAGCTGCAGTTTTTCGAACACCTGCGCCAGCGCATCCAGGTCCAGCCCGGCACGTTCGGCGACCAGCGCTTCGCGGCGGCGATCGGCTTCGAGCACCTGGCGGTCGAGGTAGTCCACGCGGGTGCGTTCGACTTCGCCGGCACGCGAGGCCTCGGAGGTACTGCGGGTGTGGGCCTCCCAGCGCGCCTGCCAGTCGGCCAGACGGGCCTCGGCGTCGCGCAGGGCTTCCTGCTTGATTTCGTTTTCTTCCTGCAGCTGTTCGAGCTGGGGCTCGGCCAGTTCGACCGACTCGCGCAGCACCTGCAGCTTGGCTTCATCGCCGCTGATGTGGTGGCCCAGTTCGGCCAGCGCCTGCTGGGTTTCGTCGCGGGCCTTGTGCAGGCGCTGGGACATCTCGCGCTGGTGCTGGATCTGCTGTTCGAGCCGGGCCAAGGTGCTGCCGACCTGGTAGACCTCGGCCTGGGCGGTACTGAGCGCGTCGGACGCTTCTTCGCGGCGGACGCGACTGGTTTCGATGCGGGCTTCGGCGTCGCGCTGTTCGGCGATCAGCTGCTGCAGGCGGGTTTCTTCCTGCGAGAGCGCTTCGCGCAGGCCGCCCAGGCGTTTGTCCAGGCCACGGAATTCAAGCGCCTTCCACTCGGCATCCTTGACCTTGCGCTCTTCCTGCAGGGCCTGGTACTGCTCGGCCTGGCGCGCCTGGCGCTTGAGGTGTTCAAGCTGCTTGCCGATTTCTTCGCGCAGGTCGTTGAGGCGGTCGAGGTTCTCGCGGGTGTGGCGGATGCGGGTCTCGGTTTCCTTGCGGCGTTCCTTGTACTTGGAGATGCCGGCGGCTTCTTCCAGGTAGACGCGCAGGTCTTCGGGTCGGGCTTCGATGATCTGGCTGATCATGCCCTGTTCGATGATGGAGTAGCTGCGCGGGCCGAGGCCGGTACCGAGGAACAGGTCGGTGATGTCGCGGCGGCGGCACTTGGTGCCGTTGAGATAATAGTTGCTGCTGCCGTCGCGGCTGACTTGGCGCTTGACCGATATCTCGTTGAACGAGGCGTACTCGCCGGTGATGGTGTGGTCGGTGTTGTCGAAGATGAGTTCGACGGTCGCCTGGGAGACCGGCTTGCGCGCAGAGGAGCCGGAGAAGATGACGTCGGTGAGCGAGTCACCGCGCAGGCGGCTGGCCGAGCTTTCGCCCATGACCCAGCGCACGGCGTCGATGATGTTGGACTTGCCACAGCCATTGGGGCCCACCACGCCGGTCATGTTGGTCGGCAGGTGCAGGGTGGTCGGGTCGACGAAGGATTTGAAACCGGACAGCTTGATCGTGGACAGACGCATGGCGTGGTTGGTTTCCGGGGCAAGGGCCTGAAGCGACCCCCGCCAGGGTGGATGTCGGGGCGATTCCCACCCTCAAGCCATTGATGTTGCAGGGTTTCAATGGCCCCAAGGGCGACGCGATAGCCTGAGTATAACGGGGGCGGTGTTTGGCGGGGGTGGGGTGGTTTTTAGAGGCGTAAAGGCTTTGAAGCCTTAGAGCCGAAGCCGAAGTCGAAGCCAGTTACTGGC
>NZ_JBFULB010000309.1:0-4513 GCF_056400545.1 Stenotrophomonas sp. P5_A8
CGCTGTACCTGGTGATCGTCTGCCTGCTGCCGGAAATCATGCGCACCCAGCTGGGCGCCTCGTTCTACTTCGGCGGCACCTCGCTGCTGATCGTGGTGGTGGTGGTGATGGACTTCATCGCGCAGATCCAGGCGCACCTGATGTCGCACCAGTACGAGAGCCTGTTGAAGAAGGCCAACCTGAAGGGCGGCAACCGCGGCGGTTTTGCTCGCGGCTGATAAGCCTGTTACACTATTCTTCTTGTTGCGAAGGCCCCTCCGGTTCCCGGACCTGGCCTTCCAAATCGAAGGGCGGCCCCCGCAGCGGTTTCGGGTGGGGGTGTGATGTGGTGGTCCCGCGCAGGAGTAGCGCGGGCRACGAAGAGGGCAACCTCCGCAGTCAACGACATCCGGCGCCGGAGCATGGGCACACTCCCCACGCCGGGTCCATGGAACCTTTGAGGTTCCACGGACTTCCAAGTACACCGAGACCTTGATAGAATCGCTAGTTCACTTTTTTGATCCATCCTGCCGGATTAGCGCGCCCAAGGTGCGCTGTCGGCCATCACTCAGCTGGAGAACCGCGTCATGGCGCGT
Organism: Stenotrophomonas sp. P5_A8; assembly: GCF_056400545.1. Lineage (NCBI taxonomy): Bacteria > Pseudomonadati > Pseudomonadota > Gammaproteobacteria > Lysobacterales > Lysobacteraceae > Stenotrophomonas > Stenotrophomonas sp. P5_A8. Next base: position 576 of record NZ_JBFULB010000309.1, read on the forward strand.
ATTGCAGGCGTCAACCTGCCAGCCCAGAAGCACGTCTGGGTCGGGTTGCAAAGCATTTACGGCATCGGCCGTACCCGTTCGAAGAAGGTCTGCGACGCCGCAGGCGTTACCTCGACCACCAAGATCCGCGACCTGTCCGAACCGGAAATCGAGCGCCTGCGTCTCGAAGTCGGCAAGTACATCGTGGAAGGCGATCTGCGCCGTGAAATCGGTATCGCGATCAAGCGCCTGATGGATCTGGGCTGCTACCGCGGTCTGCGTCACCGTCGCGGTCTGCCGCTTCGTGGCCAGCGCACCCGTACCAACGCCCGCACCCGCAAGGGCCCGCGCAAGGCGATCAGGAAGTAAGGGACCTAAGAAATGGCTAAGCCCGTCGCTAAGACCAAGAAGAAGATCAAGCGCGTCGTCACTGACGGCGTCGCCCACGTCCATGCTTCTTTCAACAACACCATCGTGACCATCACCGACCGTCAGGGCAATGCTCTGTCGTGGGCGACCTCCGGTGGCGCTGGCTTCCGCGGTTCGCGTAAGTCCACCCCGTTCGCTGCCCAGGTGGCTGCCGAGAAGGCCGGCCGTGCCGCGCTCGACTACGGCGTCAAGTCCTTGGAAGTCCGCATCAAGGGCCCGGGTCCGGGTCGTGAGTCGGCCGTGCGCTCGCTGAACAACGTGGGCTACAAGATCACCAACATCATCGACGTGACGCCTATCCCGCACAACGGGTGCCGTCCGCCGAAGAAGCGTCGCGTCTAAAGGAGCGATAAGAAATGGCTCGTTATATCGGTCCTACCTGTAAGCTCGCCCGCCGCGAAGGCGCCGACCTTTCCCTCAAGAGCCCGGCGCGCGCGCTGGACTCCAAGTGCAAGCTGGAGCAGAAGCCCGGCCAGCACGGCGCCACTGCCCGTAAGGGCAAGCTGTCCGACTACGCTACCCAGCTGCGTGAAAAGCAGAAGGTCAAGCGTATCTACGGTCTGCTGGAGCGTCAGTTCCGCAACTACTACAAGAAGGCCTCGACCAAGAAGGGCAACACCGGCGAGAACCTCCTGCAGCTGCTGGAAACCCGCCTGGACAACGTTGTCTATCGCATGGGCTTCGCTGTGACCCGTCCGGCTGCCCGTCAGCTGGTCTCGCACCGCGGTGTCACCGTGAACGGCAAGTCGGTCAACCTGGCTTCGTACCAGGTCAAGGCTGGCGACGCTGTCGCGCTGTCCGAAAAGGCTGCCAAGCAGTTGCGCGTTCAGGAAGCCCTGACCGTGTCTGCCACGCACGACCTGCGTCCGTCGTGGGTTGAAGTGGATTCCGGCAAGTTCGCCGGCATCTTCAAGGCTGTTCCGGATCGTGCGGACCTGCCTGCGGATATCAACGAAGCGCTGATCGTCGAGTTGTATTCGAAGTAATTCACATTGGAGAATCCCCGGCGACGGCCGGGGATTCACTAGGAGAACCCGCAACATGACGGTTACCGCCAACCAGGTTCTGCGTCCTCGCGGTCCGCAGATCGAACGCCTTACCGACACCCGCGCCAAGGTCGTTATCGAACCCTTGGAGCGTGGTTACGGGCATACGCTGGGCAATGCCCTGCGTCGCGTGCTGCTGTCGTCCATCCCGGGCTTCGCCATCACGGAAGTGGAAATCGACGGCGTGCTGCACGAGTACACCACCCTTGAAGGCTTGCAGGAGGACGTGCTTGAAGTCCTGCTCAACCTGAAGGATGTGGCCATCCGCATGCATACCGGCGACAACGCTACGCTGTCGCTGTCCAAGCAGGGGCCGGGTGTCGTTACCGCTGCTGATATCAAGATTGACCATAACACCGAGATCCTCAATCCGGCTCATGTGATCTGCCATCTCACCAAGGATGTGGCGATCAACATGCGTCTGAAGGTCGAGCGCGGTTTCGGCTACCAGCCGGCTGCTGCCCGCCGCCGTCCGGATGAAGAAACCCGTGCCATCGGTCGTCTGGTGCTGGACGCTTCGTTCTCGCCGGTCCGTCGCGTCGCCTATTCGGTGGAAGCGGCCCGCGTCGAACAGCGTACCGATCTGGACAAGCTGGTGCTGGACATCGAAACCAACGGCACGATCGATGCCGAGGAAGCCGTGCGCACTGCCGCGGATATCCTCAGCGATCAGCTGTCGGTGTTCGGTGACTTCACCCACCGCGACCGCGGTGCAGCCAAGCCGGCCAACAACGGCGTGGATCCGGTGCTGCTGCGCCCGATCGACGACCTGGAACTGACCGTGCGTTCGGCCAACTGCCTCAAGGCTGAGAGCATTTACTACATCGGCGATCTGATCCAGAAGACCGAAGTGGAACTGCTCAAGACCCCGAACCTCGGCAAGAAGTCGCTGACCGAGATCAAGGAAGTCCTCGCACAGCGTGGTCTTTCGCTCGGCATGAAGCTGGAGAACTGGCCGCCGGCCGGTGTCGCCCAGCACGGCATGCTCGGCTGATCCAGCGCTACGCAAGATGCTTGACCCCGCACCTTCGGGTGCGGGGGCTTCACCGCAACACGACGCATCGACAGGCCCACAGCCTGCGGTGACGGTCGGCCAGGAGGGCCGGCATCGGACCATCCGCAGTCCAAGCAACAACGCCAGGAAGGCGACAGCGATACCCAACCGATCCAATATTCAATCAAGGAATCACTCCCATGCGTCATATGAAGTCCGGCCGCAAGTTCAACCGCACCAGCGCCCACCGCGAAGCGATGTTCAAGAACATGGCGTCGTCGCTGTTCAAGCACGAGCTGATCAAGACCACGCTGCCGAAGGCCAAGGAACTGCGYCGCGTCGCCGAGCCGCTGATCACCCTGGCCAAGGTCGACTCCGTCGCCAACCGCCGTCTGGCCTTCGCTCGCCTGCGCGACCAGGAAGCCGTCGGCAACCTGTTCACCATCCTGGGCCCGCGTTACGCGAACCGTCCGGGCGGCTACCTGCGTCTGCTGAAGTGCGGTTTCCGCGCTGGCGACAACGCGCCGATGGCCTACGTGGAACTGGTGGATCGTCCGGCTGCCGTGGCTGAAGCCGTCGAAGAATAATCGACGCGCAACACCCGAAATTCGGTGAAGAACCCGGCCTTGTGCCGGGTTTTTCCGTTTGTGGGGTAGGGGTTTGTTGGTGTGTTGATCTACGGCAACGGCAAGGCGCGTCGCGTACTACGGCGGGGCGCTGGCGTGGGTGGGTCTGCGGGACTCGCAGCGTGTCCCGCCAATCCACCCGTACCGACCCTTCCGGGGCAAGGAGTCAAAGGCATTCGCTCTTGCTGTCGGGTCACTGCCAAGATCTCAAACGTCAACAGAACACGCTGTCTGGTCCAGCGGGCCGATAGCCGGTAGGTCGGCAGGGGYCGGGGCCTGCGGCGCCCTGTTAATCTTGGCGCCTTGCACGTTCACGAGTGTTGGCAATGAATCCACTGCGCTGGAATTACCGCGCCCAGTTCCTGCTGGGGTTTTTGATCTGCGCCGGGCTGTTGGCGTATGCGATCTTCCTGCAGCTCAAGATCGGCCTGGAGCCGTGCCCGCTGTGCATTTTCCAGCGGATCGCGTTCGCCGCGCTTGGGCTGCTGTTCCTGATCGGCGCCCTGCATGGCCCGCGCGATCGCGCCGGTCGTGGCACCTATGGCGTGCTCGCCTTCATCGCCGCGGCCGTCGGCATGGGTATCGCCGGTCGCCACGTGTACGTGCAACTGCTGCCCAAGGACATGGGGTCCAGCTGCGGCCCGCCGCTGGCGTTCCTCAGTGAAACCATGGGGCCGTTCGAGGTGTTTCGGACCGTGCTGACCGGTACCGGCGACTGCGGCAACATCGACTGGCGCTTCCTCGGCCTGACCATGCCGATGTGGAGCCTGGTGTGGTTCGTGCTGCTGGCCGCGTGGGCGCTGTTCGTGTCCTTCCGCAAGCGCCGCGCCTGATCGACACGGCGCGCTGATCGCGTGCCTGCTG
>NZ_JBFULB010000310.1:0-4511 GCF_056400545.1 Stenotrophomonas sp. P5_A8
CTGCAACGCCGTCGGTCGGTACGCTGCCGGCCGGGTGGACCCGCGTGGATGGCGGCGCACTGCCGCGCCTGGTCGGGCAGTCCGCTGTGTTGCCGGCGACCGTGCGCTCCGATGACGGTGCCGAGGTCGAGGTGGACGACACCGGTCGCATCATCGTCGGTGGCGATGACGTGATCGCGGTGATCGATGCGTTGGGGCTGGGCAGGCAGGTGTTCGCCGCGCCCAAGAACACCACCACCGATTCCGGCCGCGCCGCACCACATCAGTTCCTGTTCAACCGCACCACCGGCGTGGAAGGCGTACTGAGCCTGCAGGGCTCGCTGTYCMTGGGCAACAGCCTGCGCCGGCATACCGAACTGGCGCAGAAACTGCGCGCGGTGGGCGAGCCGGCGGTGGTGGTCGATGACCTGCAACCGGCCCCGGACAAGGTGCGCAAGATCGCTGCCGCACTCGGCCTGGCCGCCGCCGGCGAGCAACTGGGCACGCAGGTGCAGCAGCAGCTGGATGAGGCTGCCGCGATCGGCAAGAGCATCGGTCGTGCGCCGCGCGTGATCCATGTGTCGGCCACCGGCGCTGGCGGCGCGCCGACCGTGGCCGGCGCGGACAGTGCATCCGCCAAGCTGATCGCCCTGGCGGGTGGTCTGAACATCGGCACCGAAGCCGGCGTGGCGAACTATTMGGCGCTGAGCAACGAGGGCGTGGTGGCGGCGGCACCGGAGGTGATCCTGGTGACCGAGCACGACCTGGCGCTGTTTGGCGGCGCCGAGGGCCTGTGGAAGGCCTATCCCACCCTGAAGCAGACCCCGGCCGGCCAGGCCAACCGGGTCTGGGTGATGCCGGACGTGCAGCTCAAGTACGCCAGCGTCGGCTCCGGCGTGGGCGCGCTGGCGCTGGCCAAGGCGTTGGCGGCGCTGCCGCCGGCATGAGTCCGGCCGATCGCCGCCGTCGACGTGGTCGCGGGATGCTGCTGCTGGCTGCCGCAGTGCTGCTGCTGGCGGTGCTGGCCTCGTTCGCGGTCGGGCCGTTGCGGCTGCCACCGTTGGAGGTGCTGCAGGCCATCGGAGTGAAGCTGGGACTGGTGGAGCCGCATGCAGTCAGCCGCCGTGATCTGGCGGTGGTCTGGCAGCTGCGCATTCCGCGCGCGTTGCTGGGAGCGATGGTGGGTGCGGCGCTGGCGATGGCCGGCGCCAGCCTGCAGGGGTTGTTCGGCAATCCGCTGGCCGATCCGGGCATCGTTGGCGTCAGCCAGGGCGCAGCACTGGGTGCAGTGGCGGCGATCGTCTTGGGCGCGGCCGGTGCCGCCGGCTGGATCGTGCCGGTGGCGGCCTTCGCAGGGGCAACGCTGGCGATCAGCCTGACCTACGCGTTGGCCAGGCCTGGCAAGGGCAGTGGCAATGCCACCCTGCTGCTGGTCGGCATCGCGATGGCGGCGTTCTGCTCGGCGTTGATCGGCTTTCTTACCTATATCGCCAGCGAGAGTGAACTGCAGTCGCTGGTGTTCTGGCAGATGGGCTCGCTGGCACGCGCGAGCTGGTCGGATGTGATCGCGGTGGCGCCGCTGTTCGCGATCGGGGTATTCGCGTTGCGGCGGCTGGCCACGCCGCTGGACATGCTGGCGCTGGGCGAGCGCCAGGCGCAGCACCTGGGCCTGGACGTGGCGCGCACGCGGCGCCGGCTGGTCGCCTTCAGCGCGCTGCTGGTGGGTGCGGCGGTGGCGTTCGCAGGTTCGGTGAGCTTTGTCGGGTTGGTGGTGCCGCACGTGGCACGCATGCTGGTCGGCCCCGGGCACCGCTGGCTGCTGCCGGTGTCGGGGGTGCTGGGGGCGGTGCTTATCGTGATCGCCGATACCGCCGCACGTACGCTGGATCCGCCTGCGGAAATCCCGCTGGGTCTGTTCTCGGCGGCGCTGGGGGCGCCGTTCTTCCTGTGGCTGGTGCTGCAGCAGCGCCGCAAGGACACGCCATGAGCGTGTTGCTGCGCCTGCGCGGGGTAGTCGTGCGCCGCCAGCAGCGCGAGATCCTGCATGGCATCGCGCTGGATTTCGTGCCGGGCACGGTCACCGCGCTGGTCGGCCCGAACGGGGCGGGCAAGTCGACCCTGTTGGCGGTGGCGGCGGGCGACCTGCCTGCCGATGAAGGCGAGGTGCTGCTGCAGGGCAAGCCGTTGGCTGGCTACCGGGCCGGGCCGCTGGCACGCGAACGCGCGGTGATGCCGCAGGAACACGGCGTGCGCTTTGCCTTCAGCGTGGAAGAGGTGGTGGCGATGGGGCGGCTGCCGCATCCGCCGGATCCGGTGCTGGATGATCTCCAGGTGGAGCGCGCGATCGATGCGGCAGAACTGCAGGCGCTGCGTCAGCGCGAGGTGCAGCAGCTGTCCGGCGGTGAGTCGGCGCGTACCACGTTCGCGCGCGTGCTCGCCCAGCAGACGCCACTTGTGTTGTTGGACGAACCCACCGCCGCGCTGGACCTGCGCCACCAGGAACGCACGCTGCGCAGCGTGCGCGCCCTGGCAGATGCCGGTGCCTGCGTGATCGTGGTGCTGCACGATCTGAATCTGGCGGCCGGGCATGCCGACCGCATCGTGCTGCTGGAACAGGGCAGGGTAGCGGCGGACGGCACCCCGGCGCAGGTGCTGACCGAAGCCCACTTGGGTCGCGTCTACCAGCAGCCGGTGATCGTGCTGCAGCACCCGCAGCGCGGCGTGCCGTTGGTAGTGGTCGCCGCCCCACCGTAGAGCCGACCGTTGGTCGGCTGCGCGGCATCCCCGATCAACGCCACCGTCCGGCGATGGACTGTTTCGCCGGGCGTTGGCCCGCACCCCCGGCGACCCGCCGACGCCTCATTACCAGCCGAACGTCGCCGTCGCCATGACCGTGCGGCCGCTGCCGTAGTAGCACGAGGACACGCCGGTGCAGGTGGACACAAAACGCTTGTCGGCCAGGTTGCTGGCGTTGAGCGCGAGCTGCACATGGGTGCTGCCGATCTGRCCGAGGTCATAGCGCAGCGCCGCATCGAACAGCGTGTAGGACCGAATGCGGTACAGGTTGGCGCTGTCGCCATAACTGACGCCGTTGTAGCGCGCACCCGCCGCCAGGCTCAGCCCGCGCAGCGCACCGTCCTGGAAGGTGTAGTCCGCCCAGAACGAGGCGCTGTAGTCGGGCACCATCGCCAGCGCTTTGCCTGCGTATGCGGCCGAGCGGGTCATCTCCGAGTCCATGCGCGAGGCCGCGCCGATCAGGCTGAAGCCGTCGATCGGGGTGATCCGGGCTTCCAGTTCGATGCCGCGCACGCGGCCTTCGTCACCCTGGATCGAACAGGTGGCGGTGCCGGTCGCGCCGCAGTTGCGATGGCTGGCCACCGGGTCGTCGACGATCATGTTCTGCTGGCGCAGGTCGTACACGGCCAGGGTGACCAACCCATCCACCGAGGCCGGCTGGTACTTCAGGCCCGCTTCCCACTGCGACCCGGTAACCGGTTCGAGGGCGGTGAGGGTGAAGCTGTCCAGCGGCGACTTGGTCGACGGCTGGAACGATTCGGCGTAGCTCACATACGGGGTGAGGCCGTTGTCGAACACATACAACAGTCCGGCACGGCCGGTGAAGGCTTCGCTCTTGATCACGCTGTGGCCGCCGGGGGTGGAGATGCCGGTGGCGATGTTGCGGTTGGCGCTGGTGCTGTCGTCCTTGGTCCAGTCGTAGCGGCCGCCCAGGGTCAGCCGCCAGTTGGCCAGTGCGATCTGATCCTGCAGGTACACGCCGCTCTGGCGGTTGACCCCGGCCGTCGGCGTTTCAGTGCTGACCGTGGGTGCGTAGGTGGAATACACCGGGTTGAAGATGTCGATCGGGCGCGGACTGCTCATCGCGCTGCGTACCCCTTCCCAGTCGGCGCGCTGCCAGTCCCAGCCGAGCAGCACGGTGTGCTCGGCCGCACCGATGGCAAAGCGTGCCTGCAGCCGGGTGTCGAAGGTGTCCCCCTCCGAATCGCCGGTGCCCATGACGCCGCGACGGTTCTGCGTGCGGCCATCGGCGTTGAGTGCACCGAAGGTCACCACGCCGCGGTACAGCGAATCCACGTGGGTGCGGCGCGCGTTCTGCGTGAGCGTGAGGTGGTCGTTGAACTGGTGTTCGAACATCCAGCCGGCCGTCCACAGGGTGCGGTCGAAGGTGTTCCAGCCGGGCTCGCCGATGAAGGTGCTGTTTTTCATGTAGCCGTAGCGCGTCGGGGTGAGCGTGCCCGCTGCCGGCAGGAACTGGTAAGTGGAGCCGCCGTCGTCCTTCTGGTACATGCCCAGCAGGGTCATTCGGGTGCGCTCGGCGATCTGCCAGGTGTAGCTGGGCGCCAGGAACCCGTGCTTCTGTTGCGTGTGCTGAATCTGGGTATCGCCATCGCGGTACAGGCCGACCAGGCGAAACAGGTGGTCGTTTCCAGAGGTGCCCGCACCCACATCGACGGCGGCGCTGTATTGACCATGGGCGTCCAGACCCAAACGCAGCTGTTGCCGCTGGTCAGGCG
>NZ_JBFULB010000311.1:0-4497 GCF_056400545.1 Stenotrophomonas sp. P5_A8
SCATGGGGGGCTGCACGACATGCCTCTCGAAGCGCAGCCACGCATGGCGTGGCTCTACCCCCGCCGATGCCACGCACCCATCCCCCGGTAGAGCCACCCCATGGGTGGCTGCACGCGATCCCCGGCCCGAACAGCAGCCACCATGGGGTGGCTCTACCTTCAGCCGATCGTGCGCAGTACGTGGCCTTGGGCATCGCGCAGCTCGGTCGGTTCGACCCGAATGCGCAGGCGGCCGCCCGGCAGCGGATAACTGCCGCGTTCGGCATGCAGGTGCTCGCGTATCGCCTGCAGGCTGGCCGGGCTGAGCACGCAGCGCGCAGCATCCTGGTCGACCTCGACGTGGTCCTCCTCGCCCGGCTCGAAGCGCCAGCTGCGTTCCCGATCCACCAGGGTCAAGGCGCGGCCGTGCTCCAGCCGCAACGGCAGCAGCTCGAGGATGCCCCGCACTTGGCCAGCACCAAGCACCAGCTCGACCGTATCGTCCTGCACCTCCCAACCCAGCGTTTCGATGAACAGCGTGCCGGTCGTGGAGCCCTCGCGGGCACTGCCGGCCGCGACCTGGGCGGCCACCGACGCATCGGCGAGCAACGAGCCGCGCGCCAGATCGGTGATCCACAGCGGCATGCCCGCTTCCAGCGCCTGCAGCACGCCGTGGGTGGACCAGCGGCGCACGGCTGCCATCTCGTCGTCGCTGAGTCCGACCACCTGCAGGAAGCGCACGCGGCCGTTGGCGGTATCGCGCGGGGGCAGCTGCGGGTCCTGAATCAACGCCAGGTGGCGCAGCAYGGTCTCGCTGTCCAGGGCAATCGGACCATTGGCATCCAGGTGATGCCCGGCATCGAGCACGTTGCCGCTGCTGAAGACGTAGCGGGCCAGGTTCTGCAGCAGGTTCATCGGCCACACCGGCGGCGCGCCATCGGCGCCCTGCCCCGGCGCGGCGGCCAGGCGGAAGGTCAGTTCGAAGCCGTAGCCGCTGTCGGCCAGGTCATCACTCTGCTTGCCGTACAGCTCGGAGAAGCCATAGGTGACGTAATGCCAGTGCGGGCGCGGTGTCTCTGCCCAGTACACGCTGATGCCGTCCAGCGGATCCTGGCCGCCCAGCGTGTAGGGGATCGCCGTGCCGAAGTGGCGGGGTTCCTGACCCGGGTACAGCGCGCCCAGCGCCGCGTTGAGGGCGTCCCACCCCTGGGTGCCCTCATCGTCTTTCTGCGTGTGGTCCATCTGCCATGCTCCTGGCCTGCGTAGCCGGGCAAGGTAACCCCGGCCGGGCCATCACGGCCAGCCTTCCGGCCTCTGCCGCAGGTGCGGGTCAGCCCGCCACGGCGTCCGGCTGCGCGTCCACCACCAGCAGCGCATGGGTATCGCTGAGCCAGCGGCTGGCCAGCGCCGGGCTCTTGGCCTTGGCCACCGCCGCGGCCATGTCCGGCCACAGCTTTTCCAGGCCCCCGGCATCGGTGCAGCGTTCGATCTTGAGCTGCATGAAGTAGCCCTTTAGGCCGAGGTGGCGGCGCACCGACTCGCTCATCCAGTCATACAGGCGCTTGTACAGATCCGGATCCTGCTCACGCCCGGCGGTGAGCGCCCGCGCGGCCGGGGCGGCCACCGCGCCGCCGACCACTTCGATCAGACCTGCCTGCGCCAGTTGCGCCAGCGCATCGTCCGGCGCGCGCAGGCCCGGTAACAAGGCGGTCAACGCATCGTCATCGCGCTGACCATCGACCATCAGCAGAATGGACCGCAATGCCGGCGGCAGACGCCGCGCGCGGTCTTCGATTTCCTGACGGCCAGCGGCCGTCTTGGCATGGATGTACGCCATGTGTTCCCCCTGTCACCTGGTGCATTGTCACGCGCGGCAGTCAGCGCTGCGCTGATGCCCCTGCGTCCCCTTGCGACCGTCGCCGGCGGATGCGCCGACCAGCGCCCGCTGCGCGCCGTGTCCCCAGCGCGCGGCGTTCGGCCAGCGGCCTGCAACGATCACGCCCGCAGCTTACCTGACGTTCCCGGCTGCCGATAATGCGTTGCAGCAAGCGTGCTCTCGCCGCGTCGCCGGTGCCGGGGCAGACAATGCTGGCCGGCGACCGGCCCGCATTTGCAGGCGGCCGTGGTTACGGCCTGCGCCTGGCGAGCGCCATCATCAAACCGTAGACCACTGCGGCCAGGGTCGCGATCAACAGCAACGTACCGGCGTTCCGCTCGGTGTTCAGTACCGGCTCCAGCAGCGCCATCCCCACGCCCCACCCCACCCCAAAATGGGTGCCGTGAAGCACCCAGTTCAGTGCAAAGGATCGGTCGGCACTGTCAGATGGCAGGTGCAGGCCACACTTCCTGCAGATCCACAGGAGAAATCGGGGCTCACGCTTCATGCTCACTCCTAGCGCGGACACCGACGTGATGTGGCATCCCTGCGTCGATCGTGCGCGACCGGATAGTCCACGGCCATGTCCGGACGCGACACGTGCGAATGATTTCCGGGAAGCGCGACGCCCATCAAGCGCCGCATACAAACCAGCCCACACATCCATCGATGTGCCGGCTCCCGAGACATCTGCGGAAACGACGGTTTCAGCTGCCCAGCGCGCGCCGGATTTCATCCAAGGCCGCCGGATCATCCAAGGTCGAGAGATCTCCCGGATCGCGGTCTTCGGCCAGCGCCTGCAGCGAGCGGCGCAGCAGCTTGCCGGAGCGGGTCTTGGGCAGCGCGTTGACGATGTGGATGTGCGCCGGCCGCGCCAGCGCGCCGAGGGAGTTGGTTACCCGCTGCATCATCTCGGTGATGATCGCGCTGCCATCGCCGTCCACCGCCTGGCGCAGGGTAACGAACACAAGCGGCACCTGGCCCTTGAGTTCATCCTTGACCCCGATCACAGCCGCCTCGGCCACCAGCGGGTGGCCGGCGATGCACTCTTCGATCTCACGCGTGCCCAGCCGGTGCCCGGCCACGTTGATCACATCATCGGTGCGACCGAGGATGAAGGTGTAGCCGTCGGCGTCACGGATCGCCCAGTCCAGCGAACTGTACAGCAGCTCCTTGAAGTGGCTGAAGTAGCTCTGGATGAAGCGATCGTCATCCTTCCAGACCGTGCTCATGCAGCCCGGCGGCAGCGGCGGGACCATCACCAGCACGCCCTTCTGCCCGGGAGCCACTTCCTCGCCGGTGTTCTCATCGATCACCTTCATCTTGTAACYAAGATTCGGGAAACCCGGCGAACCGAAGCGCACCGGCTTCATGTCCACGCCCGGCAGCAGGGTGAGCGCCGGCCAGCCGGTCTCGGTCTGCCAGTAGTTGTCGATGATCGGCTTGCCGAGCGCATCGTTGATCCAGTGCGCGGTGGGTTCGTCGAGCGGTTCGCCGGCGAGGAACACGTACTTGAGCGCATCCAGGTCGTGGCGGCGGATGAAATCGGTGTCGTGCTTTTTCAGCACACGGATCGCGGTGGGCGAGGAGAACAGCGTACGCACCCCGTACTGCTCGCACAGCGCCCACCAGATGCCCGGGTCCGGGTTGGTCGGCAGCCCTTCGTACAGCAGTGAGGTGCAGCCGCCGATCAGCGGTCCGTACACGTTGTAAGAATGCCCGACCGCCCAGCCGACATCCGAGGTGGAGAACATCACCTGTCCCGGCTTGCAGTCGAAGACGGTCTGCATCGACTGCGCCATCGCCACCGCGTAGCCGCCGACATCGCGCTGCACGCCCTTGGGCTTGCCGGTGGTGCCGGAGGTGTACAGCAGATAGCTCGGCTCGCTGGATTCCAGCCACACCACCGGCACGTCCTGGTCACCCACTTCCTCGCGCAGGGTGGCGTAGTCGACATCGCGGCCGGGCACCTTCGGCTCGGCCGGATCCAGTCCGCGCGACACGATCAGCACGTGCGGCGGCGGCGACGTGGCTTCGGCGCAGGCGGCATCGACCATCGCCTTGTACGGAATCACCTTGCCGCCGCGCTTGCCGGCATCGGCCGCGATCAGCAGCTTGGGCGCGGCATCGTCGATGCGCAGCGCCAGGTTGTGCGCGGCGAAGCCGCCGAACACCACCGAATGGATCGCGCCGATGCGCGCGCAGGCCAGCATCGCGAACACCGCCTCGGCCATGTTCGGCATGTAGATCACCACGCGGTCGCCGCGCTGCACGTCCAGCCGCTGCAGCACGGCGGCGAATGCGTTCACCTCGCGATACAGCGCGCGGTAGGTGATCTCGCGGGTCACGTCGGTTTCGGTGGAGATGGCCACCAGCGCCAACTGATCGGGGCGATCGACCAGATGGCGGTCGACGGCGTTGTAGCAGAGATTGGTTTCACCGCCGACGAACCAGCGCCGGAACGGCGGGGTGCTGTAGTCGAGGATCTGTTCCGGTGGCTTGTGCCAGTAGATGCGCTGCGCCTCCTCCGCCCAGAACGCCTCGGGTTCGTCGATGGAACGTCGGTACATTTCCTCGTACTGCATGACAGCCCTCCCAGACAAAGCCATGCGTCGAGCATAGTCCGATGGTGGGGCGTGGGC
>NZ_JBFULB010000312.1:0-4497 GCF_056400545.1 Stenotrophomonas sp. P5_A8
TGGATGCAGCCCACGCCCCCGCAAGGATGGGTTTTTACGGCGTGTCCTGGACAGGGCTACCCCCACGAACCCGCGCGACAGCAACCCAATCGCCACGCCACAACAAACCGACCCGGCCCAAAACCCCACCCCGCATGACCGATCCGGCGCCACACGGTAAACTTCCGCCGTGAATACTCCTACCCATACCGCCCAGCAACTCGCCGAGCAGTTTGGCCTGCAGGTCCATGGCGATGGCAGCACTGCCATCCATGGCGTGGCCACCCTTGCCCATGCCGGCCCCGGCCAGCTGACCTTCCTCGCCAACCCGCGTTACCGCGCCCACCTGGCCGACAGCCAGGCCGGGATCGTCGTGCTGCGCGCCGAGGATGCCGATGCCGCCCCCGGCACCGCGCTGATCGCCAAAGACCCCTACACCACCTTCGCCAAGATCGCGGCCCTGTTCGACATCGCCCCCGCGCGACCGCCTGGCATCCACCCCAGCGCCGTGATCGACCCCAGCGCCCAGGTTGCCGCCAGCGCGCACATCGGCCCGTTCGTCAGCATCGGTGCCGGCAGCAGTGTCGGCGAGAACTGCATCATCGGCGCCGGCAGCATCATCGGCGAAGACTGTCACCTGGATACCGGCTGCGAACTGATCGCCCGCGTCACCCTGGTCACCCGCGTCAGGCTCGGCAAGCGCGTGCGCGTGCATCCCGGCGCCGTGCTCGGTGCCGACGGCTTCGGCCTGGCCATGGACGCCGGCGCCTGGATCAAGGTGCCCCAGCTTGGCGGCGTGCGCATCGGCAACGACTGCGAAATCGGTGCCAACACCTGCGTCGATCGCGGCGCGCTGGAAGACACGGTGCTCGACGACGACGTGCGCCTGGACAACCTGGTCCAGATCGCCCACAACGTCCAGATCGGCTCCCACTCTGCCATCGCCGGCTGCACCGGCATCGCCGGCAGCGCCAAGATCGGCCGTTACTGCCTGCTGGGTGGGCACGTGGGCGTCGTTGGCCACCTCGAAATCTGCGACAAGGTCGTCATCACCGGCAAGTCGGTAGTGCGCAATTCCATCCATGAGCCGGGCGAGTACTCGTCCGGTACCCCGTTGACCGACAATCGCACGTGGCGCAAGAACGCCGCGCGCTTCAAGCAGCTTGATGCCCTGGCCCGTCGCATCCTGTCTGTGAGCAAGGAGAAGGAATGAGCCACGACCAGAAGCTGCCTGACATCACCCAGATCCAGGCACTGATCCCCCACCGCTACCCGTTCCTGCTGGTCGACAAGGTTGTCGCGATCGATTACGAGAAGCGCACGATCATCGCCACCAAGAACGTCAGCATCAACGAGCCGTTCTTCCAGGGCCACTTCCCCAGCCAGCCGATCATGCCCGGCGTGCTGATCATCGAAGCCATGGCCCAGGCCGGTGGCGTGCTGACCCAGCTGACCCTGGGCCGTGATGCCCAGTCCAAGTTGTTCTACATGGTCAAGGTCGACAAGGCCCGCTTCACCAAGCAGGTGGTGCCCGGCGACGTGCTGGAAATGCACGTGGAGATCAAGCGGGTGATCCGCAACATGGCGGTGTACGACTGCGTGGCCAAGGTCGACGGCGAAGTGGTCGCCTGTGCCGAAGTGCTGTGCGCCGGCACCCGCGAATGACCCGGGCAGGAGACCTGCAATGAACGACAACGCTCCCCTCATCCACCCCACCGCGGTCATCGACCCGTCGGCGAGATTGGCTGCGGATGTACGCGTCGGTGCGTTCTGCCTGATCGGCGCCGACGTCGAGATCGGCGCCGGCACCGAAGTGGGACCGCACTGCTCGATCCATGGCCCGACCCGGATCGGCCGCAACAACCGCTTCATCGGCCATGCCGCGATCGGTGGCGAGCCGCAGGACAAGAAGTACAAGGGTGAACGCACCCGGCTGGTGATCGGCGATGACAACGTCATCCGCGAATTCGTCACGATCAACCGCGGCACCGAAGGCGGCGGCGGTATCACCACCGTCGGTGACGACAACTGGATGCTGGCCTACACGCACGTCGCCCATGACTGCCACGTCGGCAACCACTGCGTGTTCTCCAACAACACCACGCTGGCCGGCCATGTCACCGTCGGCGATTACGTCATCATCAGCGGCTTCGCCGGTGCGCACCAGTTCTGCCGGATCGGCGCGCACGCCTTCCTGGGCATGGGCGCGCTGACCAACGGCGACGTGCCGCCGTTCACCATGGTCGGCAGCGACTCGCTCGGCCGGCCGCGCGGGATCAACAGCGAAGGCCTCAAGCGTCGCGGCTTCGATGCCGAGCGCATCGCCAGCATCAAGCGCGCCTACCGCACCCTTTACGTGGCCGGTTTGCCGCTGGCCGAGGCCAAGGTGCAGCTGGCCGAACAGGCCGAGCACAGCCCTGACGTCAAGGACCTGCTGGACTTCATCGAGCACGCCGAGAGGCCGCTGCTGCGATGACGGCTCCGGGCGGGCACCTCCCAGCCGGCACGACCGCGCAGATCATCGAGCTGGCGGTGGTCGCCGATGCCCTCGGCCAGGCCAACCTGGCGCACACCTCGGACCGACCGGTGCGGATCGCACTGGTCGCCGGCGAGGCCTCCGGCGACCTGCTGGGTGCGGGCCTGGTGCGCGAACTGAAGGCACGTTTTCCGAACGCCGAGTTCGCCGGGATCGGTGGCGATGCGATGCGGAGTGCCGGCTGCCAGACCTGGTTCGATGCCAGCGAACTGGCGGTGATGGGCCTGACCGAAATCCTGCGCCACCTGCCGCGCCTCTTGAAGCTGCGCGGCCAGTTCCGCACGCGCGCGCTGGACTGGCAGCCGGATGTGTTCATCGGCATCGATGCGCCCGACTTCAACCTGGGCGTGGAGCGCTGGTTGAAGGAACGCGGCATCACCACGGTGCATTACGTAAGCCCGTCAGTGTGGGCATGGCGCGAGAAGCGTGCGGAGAAGATCGGGGCCAGCGCCGACCTGGTGCTGTGCCTGTTCCCGATGGAGCCGCCGATCTACGCCCGCCACGGCATCGATGCGCGTTTCGTCGGGCATCCGATGGCCGACGATATTCCGCTGCAGAGTGATCGCGACGCGGCACGCATGGCCCTGGGCCTGCCGTCCAACGCGAAGGTGCTGGCCGTGCTGCCAGGCAGCCGGCTGGGTGAGATCGGCAAGCTGGGCGAGGCCTTCTTCGAGGCGGCCTGGCAGGTGTCCGAGCGCATTCCGGGCCTGCATGTGGTGGTACCGGCGGCCAATCCTGCCTGCCGCCAGCTGCTCAGCGAGCAGCTGTCACGGTCGGCGTTGCCGGTGGCCTATTCGCACCTGCTCGATGGCGACGCGCGCAACGCGATGATCGCCGCCGACGTGGTGGTGCTGGCCTCGGGCACGGCCACGCTGGAGACCATGCTGGTCAAGCGCCCGATGGTGGTTGGCTACCGCGTGGCCGAGCTGACTTACCGCATCGTGAAGGCGCTGGGGCTGATCAAGGTGAATCGTTTCGCCCTGCCCAACATCCTGGCAGGCAAGGACCTGGCACCGGAGCTGATCCAGCACGACTGCACGCCGGACAAGCTGGCGGCGGCGATCCTGCAGTGGTTCGACCATCCACAGCGCGCGATCGACCTGCAGGACACCTACCGGCAGCTGCATCTGCAGCTGCGCCAGGATGCCTCGGCACGGGCGGCCGACGCGGTGGCCGAGCTGCTGGGCAAGCGCGCGGCAGGCGGGGCGGCGGCATGAGCCGGCGGCACGCGGCGGCGGCATCGATGGCCCTGTTCGATGGGGCGGCGCTGGCGACGGTGGCTCCCCGGTACGTGGCCGGCGTGGACGAAGCCGGTCGCGGCCCCCTGGCCGGGCCGGTGGCGGTGGCAGCGGTGGTGTTCTGTCCGGATCGCCCGCGTCTGAACGGGCTGGACGATTCCAAGCAATTGACTGCCGCGCGACGCGATCAGTTGTTCGACAGAATCCTGGACCGCGCGCTGGCTTTCCACGTGGTGATGGTGGAGGTGGGCGAGATCGATGCGCTGAATATCTACCAGGCGACGATGCTGGGCATGCGGCGCGCGGTGGAGGGCGTGGCGCACGTGGCGCAGTTCGCGCGCATCGACGGCAATGTGGTGCCCAAGGGCCTGCCCTGCCCGGCACAGGCGCTGGTCGGCGGTGACGGGCTGGACCGGGCGATCATGGCGGCTTCGATCCTGGCCAAGGTGAGTCGCGATCGTTTCATGCTGTCGCTGCACGAGCAGCATCCCGAGTACGGTTTCGATCAGCACAAGGGCTACGGGACGCCGGCGCATCTGGCGGCGTTGCGTTCGCACGGTCCCTGTCCGCAGCACCGCCGCAGTTTCGCCCCGGTCCGCGCGTGTTTTGACGATGCGGTGGCGGTGGCGGGGTGATTGGGGTTTTTTGAAGCTTTAGAGCTTTGAAGCTTTGAAGCAAGAGCCAAAGCGGTGTGCTGGCTGCTTGCGGTGCAGGGCGGTGCGGGTGGGTTGGCGGGACACGCCG
>NZ_JBFULB010000313.1:0-4461 GCF_056400545.1 Stenotrophomonas sp. P5_A8
CCACCGGTTGGCGTCGCGTTGGCCCACTGCGGCATCATGGGCACATGAAGATCTATCTTGTTGGCGGCGCCGTGCGCGACCGCATGCTGCAACGCGCCCCCGGCGACCGCGACTGGGTCGTGGTCGGCGCTTCGCAGGCGCAGATGGAAGCACTGGGCTACAAGGCGGTCGGCCGCGATTTCCCGGTGTTCCTGCATCCGGACACCGGCGAGGAATACGCACTGGCACGCACCGAGCGCAAGTCCGGCCGCGGCTACCGCGGCTTCGTGGTCGATGCCGACCCGTCGGTGACGCTCGAAGACGACCTGCTGCGCCGCGACTTCACCATCAACGCGATCGCCTGCGACGAGGCCACCGGTACGGTGGTGGACCCGTATGGCGGCGTGCGCGATATCGAACAACGCGTGCTGCGTCATGTCGGCCCGGCCTTCGTCGAAGACCCGCTGCGGGTGCTGCGTGCGGCGCGCTTCATGGCCCGCTTCGCCCCGCTCGGCTTCACCGTCGCCCCGGAAACCCTGGACCTGATGCGCCAGATCGCCGACAGCGGTGAACTGGATGCGCTGGTCCCCGAACGCGTCTGGCAGGAACTGCGCCGCGCGCTCACCTGCGCCCAGCCCTCGGCCTTCCTGCGCACGCTGCACGACGCCAGCGCGCTGCGTGCGATCCTGCCCGAGCTGGACGCGCTGTACGGCGTCCCGCAACGGGCCGAGTTTCATCCCGAAGTGGATACCGGCGTGCACCAGGAAATGGTCAGCGACATGGCTGCCCGCCTCGCGCCGGGCGATGACCTGATCGGCTTCGCCGCGCTTACCCACGACCTCGGCAAGGGCCTGACCCCGCCGTCGGAATGGCCGCGCCACATCATGCACGAGCAGCGCGGCGTGGCCCCGCTGCGTGCCCTGTGTGACCGCCTGAAGGTACCGCTGGACCACCGCCAGCTGGCCGAAGCCGTGTGCCGGGACCATCTCAATGTGCACCGCATCGATGAACTGCGCGATGCCACCGTGCTGGAACTGCTGAGCCGGTGCGACGGCTTCCGCCGTCCGGAGCGCATCGCGCAGATCGCGCTGTGCTGCGAGGCGGACAAGCGCGGCCGGCTCGGCTTCGAGGACAGCGACTACCCGCAGGGTGCAACGCTCAACCGGTTGCACCAGGCTGCCTTGACGGTCCAAGCGCGCGACCTGGACTTGACCCATCTGAGGGGCCCGGCGGTGGGTGAGGCGTTGGCGAGGGCGCGTACACAGGCGATTGGCGCGTTGCGCTGATCGCTTCAACGGACAGGTGCGTGAGGATTCCATCTGCGATCCTCCCCCGCCCCTCTGCCGGATCACGCGCGGGGCGGTCCGTCGGGCGGAGGTCAGGCACATTGAAGCGCGCCGCGGTTACTGGGTAAGCTTGCGACGGGGCGGCTATGAGGGTGCTTCCTTCTACACTTCGAACTAGTGCCTTCGCTTTCCGCCCCACCTCTTTTCCTGCCGCCACGCATCCCACGGTAAGCCATGAACCCGATGCTGTTGCGGCGCAGATCCAAGGTCATCCTAAGCGCGGGACGCGAGCGCCAGCCGCTTGAGGTGGTCGCCACGCTGCAGAAAAACCTGGAAGCCCTCGGCTTCCAGATGTCGCCTTCGCTGTGCGAGCAGGTGGCCACGTTGTCGCTGACCCAGGTGGAGGCGTTTTACAAGCGCCTGATCCGCGCCTTGCGCGAGATGCTGGGCGCGCATCGGAATTACGCGCCGCTGTACCCGGACTTCCCGGCACAGATGATGCGCGCCAGCGATGCCGAACGGTACTGGAACGCGTATCTGCACTATCGCGGCCAGCTCGATCGCTTGGGCGAGGCCACGCCGCGACCGCCCCGGCAGGACGTGCCCAACTGGCGCGTGCTCGAGCTGGGCACACAGGACGAGGTGGATGCGCTGTTTGTGGCGCTTGCCGCCGCGCGTACGCCGTACTCCCCGGAAGACAGCGCCGATGTGCGCTGGTACGTGGCGCAGCATCGCGAGCGCGCGTTGTCGCTGCTTCCCGAGACACTTCCCTGCAAGGAGAACCTGGCCGTGGTCGTGGCCGCGCTGCTTGCCGATGAAGGCACGGCCGATCCGCGCGTCCTCGCCCTGGGCCGTCATGTGCGCACCGCCACCGATGTGCTGCGCATCGCCGTAGCGCTGGACGACGGCGACGTATCGCTGGCCACGCCCACCCGCTTCGGGCGCTACCGGCGTCCTTTGCGCCGTGCGCTGCTCAACTGGTTGGAGAAAATGCCCAACCGCCTGGAAGACCTGCAGCGCTGGACGCCGCGCTGGGTGCGCCTGGCCGAGCGCCTGCACCCTGGCGAACATGCCGCGCGGTTCCCGGGCACCGCCGCCGACTTCGCCCGGCTGCGCGCTGGGCAGCGCCTGCGTGGTTTCAACGCGCAGGTGGAATGCGCCCTGGCCGATGACGATATCGGCACCGCACTGGCGGTACTGCGCGCACGGCCGGGTGAACTGGCACGGCGACTGGACGCGCTCGCCCGGCGCAGCCACAACGTACAGGACGTGGTGGACACGTTCGCACAGGTGGCGGCCTCGGTGTCCACCCCGGTGCTACTGCAGGTGATGACCCACTTCCAGCACCGCGCGGCACCCCGCGGTCTGCGCGTCTTCCTGCCCAAGGGCCAGGTCGGCAAGCTGTACGCGATCCCCGATCGCCTTGTCCCACTCGATGCCGATCTCTGCGCGGCGCTGGCCCTGCGCTGCGAACAAGCATTGCTCGCCCGCTTCGCCGCGTTGCCGCCCCTGGGCGCCAGTTACATCGACCCGGCCTTGTCGCGCTACCTGGTGCCGTTCTCGCAACGCTCGGCATCCAAGGCATTGCGTACGCTGGTGCGCGGCAGCCGCGTGCCCCTGTCGGACGCCAACACCCTGCGCATGTTCTGCTGGTGGCGCAATGGGAAATCCCGCGTGGATATCGATCTGTCGGCCGCCATCTACGGCGAGGACGTTCAGTACATCGATACGTTGGCCTATTACAACCTGGCCACCTTCGGCGCCCATCACAGCGGCGACATCGTCGATGCGCCGCAGGGTGCGAGCGAGTTCATCGATATCGATATCGATCACTGCCGGGAGCGTGGCATCCGCTGGATCGTGATGTGCCTGAGCAGCTTCAGCGGCCAGGCGTACTGCGATCTGCCCGAGTGCTTCGCCGGCTGGATGGCGCGCACCGCGCCGGATTCAGGCGAGATCTATGAGCCCGGCACCGTGGTGGATCGGTTCGACCTGGCCTCGGACACCACCTTCTGCTTGCCGATCGCCTTCGACCTGGTGGAACGCCAGGCGCTGTGGCTGGACATCGGACTCACCAGCACGCCGCGATTTGCCGTCAACGTGGCCAACAACCTTGCCGGCGTGTCGCTGATGCTGCGTGCGATATCGTCACTGCCCAAGACCACCCTGCACACGTTGTTCGACCTGCATGTGCGCGCACGCGGACACAGGGTAAGCGCACCGGATCAGGCAGCAACCGTCTTCGCGGTCGATCAGGGCATTACCCCGACCGACCTGCCAAGAATCAGCGCCGAGTTCCTGTAACACTGCCCACTGCTGTCACCAGTCAAACCGCAGCCCGATATTCCCTTCGATCACCTTGCGTTCCTTGCGTGCGCTGCTTTCCAGGTCACGTGTGTAATCGGCCACCGCAAACGCGCTGACGTTGGCGTTGAAACGCGCCACCACGCCCACGCCCACTTCCAGCGCACGCGCATCCTGCTGGTTGAGGATGCGGTTGCTGTCGAAATCGATGCGGTCTTCGCCGTCCAGGGTCTGCCAGTAATTGAGCTTGATGTACGGCTGCCAGCCGTTGCCGGCGATGTCGTAGTCGGCAGCCAGGCGCAGGCCGACGCGTCCGGTCCAGGCGTTGTCGTTGTCAAAGCGCAGCGCGGACACCGCGTCGCCGGCATCATCCACCGACGTGCGCTGCCAGATCACCTGCAGCTGGGGTTCCAGCCACCACGCACTCTGCCCGAAGCGCAGCAGCGGCTTGCCCACTTCCAGCGAGGCGGTGGTGCCATCGCCGCGCACGTCGATGCCCAGCCCGCGCGAGGACGTTGCGTCGCCGTCGTATCGGCTCTGCATCACTACCGCGTCCAGGTAGCCACCGGCACTGCCGGCGCGGGTCCAGTACACGCCCACGTGTTTGTCATCCAGCCGCGTCCGGCCCACCGCGACGTTTTCCCAGCCGATCGCAAAACCGGTCACGTTGCCCTGCGCACGGGTGCGCCCGACAAACACGCCGAACTGGTCGCGGTGGGTGTCGGCCGCGTTGGCGTACAGGTCCAAGCCGGCCTGGATGCCCTGGATGTCGCCGTCGAAGCCGGGCTGCGCGTCGCCGTCCCACTGCTGTTCGTGGCTCTGCCCCACCAGCCGCGCCCAAGCCGCGCGCACGCCACCCTGCCCGGCCAGCAGACGCTGCTCGCCCTGGCGT
>NZ_JBFULB010000314.1:0-4451 GCF_056400545.1 Stenotrophomonas sp. P5_A8
GTTCTGCACCGTGGAGTACTTGATCTCGGCATCGTCCAGCGCGACCAGCTCGACCACCGCGGCGTGCAGCTGGTTCTCATCGCGCATCGGCGCGGTGCAGCCTTCCAGGTAGGACACGTACGCCTTGTCCTCGCAGATGATCAGGGTGCGCTCGAACTGGCCGGTGTGGCCGGCGTTGATGCGGAAGTAGGTGCTCAGTTCCATCGGGCAACGCACGCCCCTGGGGATGAACACGAAGCTGCCGTCGGAGAACACCGCCGAATTCAACGCGGCGAAGTAGTTGTCGCCGACCGGCACCACCGTACCCAGGTACTGCTTGACCAGTTCCGGGTGTTCCTTGATGGCTTCGGACATCGAGCAGAAGATCACGCCCTTCTCGGCCAGTTCCTTGCGGAAGGTGGTGCCGACCGAGACCGAGTCGAACACCGCATCCACGGCCACGCCGGCCAGCTTGGCGCGCTCGTGCAGCGGCACGCCCAGCTTGTCGTAGGTGTCCAGCAGCTCCTTGGGCACGTCATCGAGCGAGGCGTACTTGGGGCCCTTGGGCGCGGAGTAGTAGCTGAGCGCCTGCAGGTCGATCGCGGCGATCTCCAGCTTGGCCCAGTCCGGCATCGGCATCGTCAGGAAGTGACGGTAGGCCTCCAGGCGCCACTGCGTCATCCATTCGGGCTCTTCCTTCTTGGCCGACAGGGCACGGATGGTGTCCTCGTCCAGGCCAGGCGGCAGCGAGTCCGATTCGATGTCCGTGATGAAGCCGGCGGCGTACTTGCGGCCGAGCTGCTCATGGATCTCGCGGTTGGGGGTATCGCCGGCGGCGACGGTGTCGAGGGTATCGGTGGCCATGGGGGCTGCCTGTGGATCAGGAGACGACATCCGCCGCGATCACGCGGCGGGGAGCGTCAACAAGGGGAAGAGGGGGCAGGATCTGCGCCAGGCTGACCGCACGCAGTGCTTCGGACACCACGTCGTTGATCAGCCGCCAGCTGCTGCGCGCGCCGCACTGCATCTCACGTCCGCACTGGCTGTGTTCGTGGGCGCACTCGGTCAGGCCCAGCGGGCCCTCCATGGCTTCCACGATCTCGAACAGGGTGATCTGGTCGGCCGCGCGGGTGAGGCGGTAGCCGCCGCGCACGCCACGCAGGCCTTCGACCAGCCCGGCCTGGGCCAGCGGCTTGAGCAGCTTGCTGACGGTGGGCGGTTCGAGGCTGGCGAACTCGGCCAACTCGGTGGCACTGAGCACCTCGCCCGGGCGGGCGGCGAGCACGGTCAGCACGACAGTGGCGTAATCGGTGAGCTTGGTGACGCGGAGCATGGGGAGGGCACAACCTTAAAGCGGACTGAAATTGTACGCTTTTCTCCGCGGGCATCCAACCCACCCCGTTCAGGGGCGTGGCGGCGGGGCCTCGCGGGGGCGGGCGCGCGCGTCGCTTTGGCAATCACAAAGATTAAGCGAGAATCGGTGCCTACCTCTCGCAACGGCCAGCCAGATGCCCAAGAAGATCCAAGCCCGCAAGTCCTCCATCCATGGCAATGGCGTGTTCGCGCTGGCGCCGATCAAGAAGGGCGAGCGGGTCATCCAGTACAAGGGGCTGCTGCGCAGCCACGCCGACGTGGATGCCGATGATACCGGGGACGTGGAAAGCGGGCACACCTTCCTGTTCACCCTGAACGACGATTACGTCATCGATGCCAACTACAAGGGCAACGATGCGCGCTGGTTGAACCACAGTTGCGAGCCGAACTGCGAAGCGGTGATCGAAGAGGCCGAGGGCGACAACCGCCGCGAGGACAAGGTGTTCATCGAGGCGATCAAGGACATCAAGCCGGGCGACGAGTTGACCTACAACTACGGCATCACCCTGGCCGAGCGCCACACCGCGCGCCTGAAGAAGATCTGGGAATGCCGCTGCGGTTCGAAGAAGTGCACCGGGACGATGCTGCAGCCCAAGCGCTGATCGCACCCCTGGCGTACCGGCCCTTGGTCGGTACCCGCTGCGCAGCGCGGTGGATACCGACATGGCGTGCACATGCCGGTCACTGTTGCCCAATGCGCAACTGCGCAGACTGGAGGCTCCTTTTCAACGGAGCTTTCCATGGCACACGCACTCAACGGCAAGCAGGTGGCGGTTCTGGCCACCGATGGTTTTGAACAGTCCGAGCTGCAGGAACCCAAGCGCCTGCTGGAATCCTGGGGCGCCACGGTAACGGTGATCGCGCCGGGCGACGCCAAGCAGATCCGCGGCTGGAAGGACAAGGATTGGGGCGAGAGTGTCGCCGTCGATCAGGCGTTGGCCGGTGCCAAACCCGAGGCGTATGACGCGCTGGTTCTGCCGGGTGGGGTGATCAACCCGGACAAGCTGCGCATCGATACGCAGGCGGTAGCCTTCATCAAGAACTTTGGCGCCACCGGCAAGCCGGTCGCGGCGATCTGCCACGGACCGTGGTTGCTGGTGGAATCGGGGTTGGCCAAGGGCCGCGCGGTGACCTCGTGGCCATCGTTGAAGACCGACCTGGGCAACGCCGGCGCGCAATGGCTCGATGCCGAGGTGGTGGTGGACGGCAACCTGATCACCAGCCGCAAGCCCGATGACATTCCGGCGTTTGCCGATGCGGTCGCCAAGGCGTTGGCGGGTTGATCCGTGCGGGTACCGATTAACCATCGGTACCCGCCGTACGTTTGGAGCTTGCCGAGCAACGAGCGGTCTTTACCGGCCCAGCATCCCGGCCGGCACCAGCTTGCCCAAATCCTGA
This sequence comes from Stenotrophomonas sp. P5_A8, assembly GCF_056400545.1. Taxonomy (NCBI): domain Bacteria; kingdom Pseudomonadati; phylum Pseudomonadota; class Gammaproteobacteria; order Lysobacterales; family Lysobacteraceae; genus Stenotrophomonas; species Stenotrophomonas sp. P5_A8. The sequence goes on from NZ_JBFULB010000314.1 coordinate 2,752, forward strand.
TTGAAGGTAACCACCAGCTTGCCGTTCTCGACCTGGGCCGACTGCACCTGCAGCGCGCCGAGCACGCCGGCCACGGCCGGGTCGATCTTGTAGATCGGCTCGCGGCGTGCGTAGTCGGTCAGCCAGGCGTTGAGCAGGCTGCGCGTGCGCGAATCCAGCCGGCCACCGTTGTTGGCCGGAGTGAAGTCATCCACGGTCGGCTGGTCCAGATGGAAGCCCTGGGTCTGCGCGTCGTAGCGCAGGCCGCTGCTCAGCTTGACCTTGCCCAGTGCGGCCGGCGCACTGCCGGCGGTGGCCATGGCGATGTCGAAGCCCAGATCCAGACGGTTGCCCTGCGGCAGCGCCAGCTTCGGGTGGCTCATGGTCATCGCGATGAGGCCGCCGAGGGCGTCCTGGGTGCGCGGGAAGCTGCTGTCCAGGTACTGCTGGACGTCGGGAGCGCCGACGGACAACTGGCGGCCGGACACGCTCGGTGCGGCCTGTGCGCCCACAGCGGCGGCAATCAGTACGGTGCAGGCGGCAAGACGGGACAACAGCGGTCGTACGTTCATGGTGTCAGGCCGGGCAGGGAAGAGAGACGCCAACGATAGCGCTTTCGGCTGAATCCAGCTTTGACGGCGCATGGCGGCATGCACGGCGTTGCCGCAGGCTCAGTCGAGCACCGGTTGCAGTGACGCGCCGTGGATTTCCCAGCCGCTGTCATCGGCGCGCGGCTGCAGCCGATACCAGCCTTTGTAGCGCACGATCCGATCGGCGGTGGTGACCCGGAGGGTGACCGGCACCTCGCGCAGCCGTGAGGGCTGCGCTGAATCGCGGGCGATGGGAACATCGCTTTCCAGGCGGATGCCGCGTACGCCGGGCAGCTGCATGAGATCGTGCAGGGCGGCGTCGTCCCTGCCTGCCGCGCCGCCGCTCCATAAGGCCTCGGCGGCGGCATGGTCGCGGCGCATCACCGCGTTGAAGTAATTGCGCACGACGGTGTTTTCGTCGGCTGCGTCGGGCGGCACGGCGCTCAGTATTGCCGGCGCCATCGCGACTACCGCGCCCGCCTGTGCATCATCGGCCGCGGCAGGCGCGGCTGCGCGCGTGGTCGCATCTGCCTGGGTGCTGCCGGCGTCACCGGCATGACGCTGGCACGAACATCCACCCAGCAGCAGGAGCGGCAACAGGATCACGGCACGACGCATGGCGGACTCTCCCCGGAGAAGGGGAGAGTGTAGCGGGCGGTCGCTCGCGTCAGGGGGCTTGCTGGATGTCCTGGAGCGCGCCGAGCACTTCACCCAGCTGCGGCTGCAGGCGGGTCAGTGGATGCGACGGTTCCTGCGCGTGGCGTTGGGCCAGGTCGTGCAGGAGCTGGATGGCCACGATCGCCGCCGCACGCTCATCACCACTGAGGCCGCTCTGCCGGCGCGCGACTTCCAGCAGGCGCATCCAGTCCTGCTGGGCGCGGTGTTCCAGTTCGATCGTGCAGCGTCCGCTGCACTGCAACCCGTCCTTCTCGATCGGGGTAACGGTAATGCGGTAACGCTGGGAGGGGCTGGTCATGGCGGCTGGCGTTGGGGGGACAGGCCCACCATAGGCGGGCACATCGCCGGCGACGACCGGTGCGGTCGCACGCAGTGTTCCACCTTGTGCGTTCCAGGTGCAGGCCAATGCGTGGAAAGGGCTGTGGCAGCGGGCTTTGCGCGCCGGATTGTGCG
>NZ_JBFULB010000315.1:0-4427 GCF_056400545.1 Stenotrophomonas sp. P5_A8
GCTCCGTTGTTGCCTCCGACGCGTACCGACCAATACTCGGTACCTGAGCGGGGAAACTCAGTACTTCAGGTTCTGCGACCAGTAGGTCTCGATCTGCTTGACCAGGGCGTCCGGCAGCGGCACGTAGTCCAGCTGCTTGGCCTGGGCATCGCCGTTCTTGTAGATCCAGCGGAAGAACTCCTGCGTGGCCTTGGCGTTGGCCACGTTCTTGGGCTGCTTGCGCACCAGGATGAAGTTGGTGGCGGTGATCGGCCACGCTTCGGCGCCCGGGGCGTTGGTCATGACCAGGTAGAAGTCCTTCGAACTGGCCCAGTCGGCGCTGGCGGCCGCCGCGGCAAACGAGGTGTCGCTCGGCAGCACGACCTTGCCCGAGGCGTTCTTCATCGCCGCGTAGGACATCTTGTTCTGCAGCGCGTAGGACAGTTCGACGTAGCCGATGCCGCCCTTGATCTGCTTCACGTAGGCGGCCACGCCTTCGTTGCCCTTGCCACCGATGCCGACCGGCCACTGCACCGAGGTGCCTTCACCGACCTTGCTCTTCCACTCCGGGTTGACCTTGGAGAGGTAGTTGACGAAGTTGAAGGTGGTGCCCGAACCGTCCGAGCGGTGCACGACGGTGATCTTGCCGTCGGACAGCTTGACGCCCGGGTTGAGCGCGGCGATGGCCGGGTCGTTCCAGGTCTTGATCTTGCCCAGGAAGATGTTGGCCAGGGTCGGGCCGTCCAGCTTCAGTGCGCCCGGGGCGACACCGGCCACGTTGATCACCGGCACCACGCCACCGATCACCGACGGGAACTGTGCCAGGCCTGCGGCGGCCAGTTCTTCCGGCTTCAGCGGGGCGTCGGAGGAACCGAAGTCAACCGTGGCCGCCTTGATCTGCGCGATGCCACCGCCRGAACCGATCGATTGGTAGTTGACCTTCTTGCCGGTGGCGACACTGTAGTCGGCCGACCACTTGGACATGACCGGGTAGATGAACGAGGCGCCCGCGCCGGTCACATCGGCGGCGTTGGCGGCGAACACGGACGACGCGGCGAGGACGGCAACGGCGGCGCGCGACTTGAAGGCGTGGATCACGGGGTGGCTCCTGGGATGGATGACGGTGCGGGGTGTCCCGCCCGGCGCTCATTCCATAACCATTCGATGACAGCCCAGCGACTGTCATATGACCGCCTCGTGACATGCTTCATGGGACGCCCGTCACAAGGGGCGCAGCGGCTCCGGAACCCCGTACTGGCGGCCGTCATAGCGCAGCACATGGCGCTCGCCCTCTACCGGCGTGGCCTGGTCGCGGCATTCCTCGCCGTCCATCCAGCTGCGCGTGGTGACCCGGCGTTCGCGCAGGACCAGGTCGGCCAGCCCGTGCTTGCCCTTCGGGCCAACGGCAACCGTGCGCGACACCTCGGTCGATTCACCGGCGCAGCGGGTGTCCCACTCGGCCTGGAAACGGCGCAGCACCATCGGTGGGCCGAGCGCGCGCAGCGTGCCTGCCTGCATTGCCAGCAGCTGCAACTGTTCTTCGCTGAAGGGGTTGGGGCCGGAGCCATTGCGCCGCTGCACGCGCAGGCCGAAGGCGAGCGTGCCCGGCGCAAGCTGATAGCGCGCGGTATCCAGCTGCATGCCGTCGAAGAAGATCGCATCGCTGTCCAGTGCACCGGGCAACACCTTCCACGCGCGTGGTGCGAGGGTGTCGCTGTCGATCACCAGGATGTCCACGTCGCCCTCGCGGGCGTCGTGGTCGCCGCCATCGCGCCAGACCGGCGTGGCCAGCAGGGTCAGTTCGGGGCGTGCCGGCCAGCGACGGCAGACGCTGCCAGCGGTGTCGCGGGTGTAGCCGGGGCGATCGGGCAGCACGTTGTCCGCCCGCACCACGTACGCCTCTTCCGCGGCCGCCTGGGCGTCGTGGCAGTCCTGCGCATGGGCGGGCAGGGCGGTGCCGCCGACGGCGGCCAGCAGCAGCGACAGGGCGATACGCATCGGGTTCCATCCATGGGAAAAGGGCGCCCAGCATACCCGCGCACCCTGAGGGGGTGACGCCACCCCATGGGTGGCTGCACGCCATGCAGGAAAGGTAGAGCCACCCCATGGGTGGCTGCACGCGGTGCCGGACAGGTAGAGCCACCCCATGGGCGGCTGCGCGCGGTGCCTGAGCGGAGCGCAGCCACCCATGGAGTGGCTCTATCGGTGCCGGGCACGAAAAAAGGGCGCAGCCCAAGCTGCGCCCTCCCTGTCATACGGTTGCCGCAATCGCTTACCAGAAGAACTGCAGGCGCGCTTCCAGGATGTTCGGGTCGTCGTTGACGAACGTGCGGCTGGCGGAGCTGTACTTCTTGCTGTCCACCATCACGTAGTTCAGCGCGAACTTGGTGTTGGAGCGCCAGTAGTAGTTCACGCCCACGGTCCAGATATCCATCTTGCCGCCGAGCACGCCATCGACGATCGGCGGGCGACCGGCAACCGGGTTGGCGGCCAGGTTGCCGTCATTGAGGTCCATGTGGTCGTAGCGCGCGCCCAGCTGCCACATGCCCGAGGCCGGCTCGTCCGGCAGGCCGGTGGTCGGCACGCCACCCTTGTAGCCCCAGCTTTCGCCGGTGATGTTCCACAAGCCGCTGACGTAATAGCCATCGCTGGTGTAGTTGTCGTGCGAGTAGCGCTTGGCCTTGCTGTTGTAATACTCGGCCTGGGCCTTGAACGGGCCGCCGATGTACATCGCTTCGGCGCCCATCGTGCTCACGCGGTCGGTGTCGACCAGGTTGCCGCTGTCGACCAGGCGCGCGGTGGCCAGGTCGGCGTTGGGACGGGCGCGCACGCGCAGGGTGTCAGCGTCGGTGTCGTACTCGACGTAGCTCAGGCCGAAATGCAGGACCTGGCCCTTCTCGTTGATCGGTGCCCAGGTGCCACGCGCGCCGTAGCCGCTGCCGTGGGCCAGATTGCGGGTCAGCTCGCGGCCGAAGGCGCTGGCGGTGACCGACCAGTTGTTGTCGCCGATGCTGTAGGCGCCACCGAGGCGGCGGGCCACCGCGTAGGTGTTGGTGACCGCAGCCTTGGAGATGAAGTCGTTGTTCTTGGTGCTGGACAGTTCTTCCAGGCTGTTGGGCTGCTTGAACTGGCCGAACTGAACGAAGTGGTTGGCGTTGCCGGCCAGCTTGTACTTCAGGTTGGTGTCCAGGAACTTGTCGGCCTTGGCGTCATAGCCCACCACCCACTCGATGTTGCCCGGGCCCTTGCCCTTGAGCACCAGCTCGGCGCGGCGCAGCTCGAATTCGCTGTTCTTGCCGTTGCCGGCGTCACCGCCGTTGAGGTCGGTCAGGTCGTTGTCGAACCAGTTGCCGTCGGCCTGGACCAGGCCTTCGAAGGTGATCTCCGAGCCGCCGATCACATCGATGGCCACTTCGGCGTGTGCGGCCGGGACGAACAGCGCAGCCGCAACGGCCGCAGTCAGGAGTTGGCGATGCAGTTTCATGGAGAGCCTTGCAGGCAGGTGGGAAGATGCTGCGCAGGCTAATTAGTGAAGATTGCGTAAATATGACAGTTTCGGACAAACCGACGGCCGGCCGGGGCCCGGCCACGTCTGGGCCTGCCATTGATGACCGACGCAGATGACGGCGGGGTTGCGTGAATATGGCAGTCGCGACCGCGGCTCAGGCGGCGGTCTTCTGCTTGAACCGGCACAGGTCGCGGATCACGCACTGCGGGCAGTCCGGTTTGCGCGCCTTGCACACGTAGCGGCCGTGAAGGATCAGCCAATGGTGTGCATCGCGCAGGAACTCGGTCGGTATCACCTTGACCAGCAGGTCCTCGACCGCGCGCACATCCTTGCCCGGGGCCAGCCCGGTGCAGTTGGACACGCGGAAGATGTGGGTGTCCACCGCCATCACCGGTTCGCCGAAGGCAGTATTGAGCACGACGTTGGCGGTCTTGCGGCCGACGCCGGGCAGCGCTTCGAGCGCGGCGCGGTCGCGTGGTACCTCGCCGCCATGCTGCTGTACCAGCAGCGCGCACGCGGCGATCACGTTCTTGGCCTTGGCGTTGTACAGGCCGATGGTGGCGATGTACTTCTTCAGGCCGTCCTCGCCCAGGTCGAGAATCGCCTGCGGCGTGTTGGCGACCGGGAACAGTTTGCGGGTGGCCTTGTTGACGCCCACGTCGGTGGCCTGCGCAGACAGCGTCACTGCGACCAGCAGTTCGAACGGCGAGCTGTACTCGAGCTCGGTCTTCGGGTGTGGATTGAGCTCGCGCAGACGCGTGAACATTTCAATCACGTCGGCGCGGGGCATGCGCGCGCTGCGCGGCGCAGGCTTGGCCGTCGCGGGTTTTTTCACGGTACTCATCAGGCGGTTTTTCCAGCGGCCTTGGCTTTGGCGCGCGCCAGGATCGCGGCGGCGGCGGGCGGCAGGGCGGGTTTCAATGCGGGGGTGGGCGCGGGG
>NZ_JBFULB010000316.1:0-4419 GCF_056400545.1 Stenotrophomonas sp. P5_A8
GCTCCCACCCACGCTCCCACCCACCGCGCAAATGCAGCCGACCAACGGTCGGCTCTACGGCGTCACGTCGCGGCAGCCGACCAACGGTCGGCTCTACGGTGTCACGTCGCGACAGCAGACCAACGGTCGGCGTTACGACGCCTTCCGCTTCTCCGCGACCGCCGCCCACGCCCACACCCCCATCGCCACGACCGCCACCCCAAACCCGGCCACGCACACGCCCATCCACCCGAACGCGCCATACACCTGCGCCGAGACCAGCGACCCCAACGAACCGCCGATGAAGTACCCGGTCATATACCCCGCATTGAGCCGGTTGCGCGCCTCGGGGCGCAGCGCGAACACCACGTTCTGATTGCTCACGTGCAGCAGCTGCGCCGCCAGGTCCAGCACCAGCACGCCCACCACCAGCGCCACCAGCGACTGCGTGGAAAAGCCCAGCGGCAGCCACGACACCGCCAGCAGCACCAGCGCCAGCGTCGTCGCCAACGCCGCCTTGCCCCGGTCCGCCATCCGCCCCGCCAGCCCTGCCGCCAACGTGCCCGCCGCGCCCACCAGCCCGAACAGCCCGATCGTCGCGTCGCTGTAGTGGTACGGCGCGCCCGCCAGCAGGAACGCCAGCGGCGTCCAGAACATGGCGAACATCGCAAAACTCAGTGCGCCCAGCAGCGTGCGCAGGCGGAACACCGGCTCCTGCGCGAACAGCGTCCCGATCGAGCGCAGCAACGCGCCATAACCCAACCCCGCATGCTGGTAGAAACGCGGCAACGTGCGATACAGCACCCACGTGGTCAGCACCAGCGTGCCCGCGGCCATCCAGTACACCCAGCGCCAGTCGCCCAGCGACGACAACGCACCGGCCACCGTCCGCGCCAGCAGGATGCCCAGCAGCAGCCCGCTCATCACCGTGCCCACCACCCGGCCACGCTCTTCGGGCCGTGCCAGCGTCGCCGCGAACGGCACCAGCACCTGCGCCACCACCGAGAACAACCCGGTGATCGCCGTGCCCACCAGCAGCCAGACGAATTCATGGCTCAACGCGCTCACCACCAACCCCGACGCCGACAGCAGCGACATCACCACGATCAACCGCCGCCGCTCGAACATGTCGCCCAGCGGTACCAGCAGCACCACGCCCACGCCGTAGCTCAACTGCGCCGCCGTCACCAGCATGCCCGCGCGCCCGAAGGACACCCCGAACTCGCCGGCGATGGTGTGCAGCAGCGGCTGCGCGTAGTAATTGCTGGCCACCGCCACGCCCGTGGCAAAGGCCATCAACAGCACCTGCCAGCGGCTCAAGGGGGTGTGGACATCGGCGGTCATACGGCTTCCAGGTGTCAGGGGGACGCCAGTGTCCGCCTCGCGTCGCGATGATGGAAATGAATAGTTATCATCCAGCGCATCTGGAAAATAGATGGATGGTGGAGATGTTGGCGTGAACCTCAAACAGCTCGAGTTCTGCGTGGCCCTGGCCGAAGAACGCAACTTCACCCGCGCCGCCGCGCGCTGCCACGTCGTGCAGTCCGCACTCAGCCACCAGATCGCCCACCTGGAAGAAGAACTGCAGGCCACCCTGTTCGAGCGCCTGCCGCGCCAGGTACGGGTCACCCCGGCCGGCGAGGTGCTGCTCACCCACGCGCGCCAGGTGTTGGACTCGCTGCGCCACCTGCGCGAAGACGTCGCCGCCGTCGCCGGCCAGGTGCGCGGCACCCTCACCATCGGCCAGATCACCTCGCTCACCGCCGTGGACCTGGTCGCCTGCCTGGCCGCCTTCCACACGCGCTACCCGCAGGTGGAATTCCGCCTGCGCATGGACAAGAGCGAAGTGCTGATGGAAGACGTGCGCGAGCGCCGCGTGGATGTCGCCTTGGTCGGCCTCTCGCCGGGCACCGCCATCGACGGTGCCTGCCATCGCCTGCTCGCCGAAGAATCGATGGTGGCCGTGCTGCCGCCCAACCACCCGCTGGCCAGCCGCAAACGGCTGTCGCTGGCCACCCTGGCCGAACTGCCGCTGGTGGACTTCCAATATGGCAGCGGCGCGCGCCGCCAGACCGACGAGGCCTTCGCCGCCGCCGGGCTACCGCATCGGGTGCCGTTCGAGATCAACCATATGTCGCTCATCGAGCGCTTCGTACAGCAGGGGCTGGCGGTGGGCATCGTGCCGGTGGCCATCGCCGCCGGCTTCACCGGCGTGGCCTGCGTGGCCATCCAGGATGCGCCCGTGCGGCGCGTGCATGCGGTGTGGTCGAAACTGCCCACGCCGGCGGCGCGGGCCTTCATGCAGGAACTGCTGCAGCACGTGGCCCCGCAGGCCGAGCCACGTACCGGGGTGGGGCTCAGGCAGCGCGCACGCGCAGGGTGAGGCCCTTGAGGAAGTTGCGCAGCAGCTGGTCGCCGCAGGCCCGGTAGTTCTTGTGGTCCGGCTGGCGGAACAGCGCCGACAGCTCCGGCTTGGACACCGGGAACCCGGCGTTGTCGAAGATCTCGTGCATGTCCACGTCCTTCAACTGGAACGCCACGCGCAGCTTCTTCAGCACCAGGTTGTTGGTGATGCGCTTTTCGACCGGGCGCAGCGGCTGGCTCTCGTCGCGGCCACGGAAGTGCACGATCAGCCCATCCAGGAAGTGCGCCAAGGTGCGGTCATCGCACGGCACGAAACCTTCCTCGTCTTCCTTGCGCAGCCAACCGGCCACGTCGGCCTTGTCGATCACGAAGGCCGGGTCGGCCAGGGCACAGGTGTCGGCAATCATGCCGTCGCTGAGGTCGAGCATGTAGCGGATGCTGCGCAGTACATCGTTGTTGATCATGGGACGTCCAATACCGCCGGCGCGGCTGCGCGGCTGGCGGCCATTTTACCCCCTGCCGGTCGCCGGCCCCGTCGCGACCGGCGCGGCTGTCATCTGGCTGCCATGAAAGTGAAGCATAGTGCCGCCATCGGGCATCGACAGGCAGTGGAGCAGGCAATGYGCAGGTGGCAGGCAGTAATGGGTGCGGGAATGCTGTGGCTGGCCGGATCGGCCGCCGCCCAGGTGCCCTACGTGGCGATCGAACAGCGCGTGGACCCGCAGGCACTGGCGCAGGTGGGGCTCACCCCCGCCCAGTTGCAGACCTTGAACCGCCTGCTGCAAGAGGCCGACGCGCGCGCCCCGTCCCCGTCGGTGGCCGCCGCCCCGGTCGCCGCGCCCGGCGCGCCCACCCCCGCCCCGATGTTCCCCGGCCTGGACGACGGCCCGATCAAGGCCAAGGTCACCGGCCAGGTGGATGGCTGGGCGCCGGGCACCGTGTTCACCCTCGACAACGGCCAGCAGTGGCAGGTGCTCAAGGGTGAAATGACGCTCAAGGCCAGCCGCAGCAACCCCGAGATCGTCGTGGTGCCGGGCATTGCCGGGCGCTGGTTCCTGCAGGTGGACGAAGACCTGCCCAAGGCGCGCGTGTTCCGCATCCGCTGATCGGTGCGAAAATGGCGGGGATTCCCACGGAGTACCCCGATGACCCGTACCGCTCTGATTACCGGCGCCACCTCCGGCTTTGGCGCTGCCGCCGTCCATCGTTTCGCCCAGGCCGGCTGGCGTGTCATCGCCACCGGCCGGCGCGCTGAACGGCTGCAGCCGCTGGTCGACGCCTACGGTCCCGAGCGCGTCCATGCGGCCGTCTTCGACGTGCGCGACAGCGCCGCCATGGAGGCCGCACTGGCCGCCCTGCCGGCCGACTTCGCCGCCATCGACCTGCTGGTCAACAACGCCGGCCTCGCCCAGGGCACCGCCCCGGCGCAGAGCGCCTCGCTTGAAGACTGGCGCACCATGATCGACACCAACGTCACCGCCCTGGTCACCCTCACCCACCGCCTGCTGCCGCAGCTGGTGGCGCGCAAGGGCGCCATCATCAACATCAGCTCGGTGGCCGGCGTGTACCCGTACCCGGGCGGCAACGCGTACGGCGGCACCAAGGCGTTCGTCAGCCAGTTCTCGCTCGGCCTGCGCGCCGACCTGCACGGCACCGGCGTGCGCGTCACCACCATCGAGCCGGGCATGGCCGAGACCGAGTTCACCCTCGTGCGCACCCACGGCAACCAGGCCGCCTCGGACACCCTCTACACCGGGGCGAACCCGATGACCGCCGAGGACATCGCCGAGCAGATCTTCTGGGTGGCCAACCTGCCGGCGCACCTCAACATCAACCGCCTGGAGCTGATGCCGGTAAGCCAGTCGTTCGCCGGTTTCCAGGTAGCGCGCGACTGATCCAACCGGATCGCTCCGGTAGAGCCGACCGTTGGTCGGCACTTCGCATCCCCCAACGGCAGCCGAGCATGGCTCGGCTCTACCGGGATGCCGCGCCCCGGAGGGTAGAGCCGAGACAAGAGCAGCCGAGCCTGGCTCGGCTCTACCGGGATGCCGCGCTGCCAAGGGTCGAGCCGAGCCA